>JBBATT010000392.1:0-2354 GCA_040398605.1 Chakrabartia sp. | reverse complement strand
CGTCCGCCGAAATGCCGAGCCGTCCGGCCAAGCCCCAGCGGGAAATGCCGTAAAGAAGCGAGAAGTTGATCGTCTTGGCGCGGCCGCGCGTGTCGCGGTTGACCTCTCCAAACAATTCCTGCGCGGTCCGGGCGTGGATGTCCTCGCCATTGGCAAAGGCATCTTTCAGCGCGGGCACATCGGCCATATGCGCGGCCAACCGCAGTTCGATCTGGCTATAGTCAGCCGACAGCAAGACATTTCCTGGTTCCGCCACAAAGGCTTCGCGGATGCGGCGGCCAACTTCGGTGCGGATAGGGATGTTCTGCAAGTTCGGATCATTTGAGGAAAGACGCCCCGTTTGTGCGCCCGTCAAGCTGTAGCTGGTATGAACACGCCCCGTCTTGGGGTTGATCTGCGCTTGCAGCGCGTCGGTATAGGTGGATTTCAATTTGGACAGCTGCCGCCAATCCAGCACCTTGCGCGCAATCTCAACGCCCTCTTCAGCCAGCTTTTCCAGCACGGTAACATCGGTTGAGAAGTCGCCCGATTTGCCTTTCTTGCCGCCCTTCAGGCCCATTTGCCCGAACAGGATCTCCCCCAGCTGCTTCGGGCTGCCGACGGCAAAGGGTTGCCCGGCAAGCGCATGGATCTCAATTTCTAGACCTGCACAGCCTTCCGCAAACTCTGCCGACATGCGGGCGAGTTCATCGCGGTCAACCTTGATGCCTTCACGTTCCATGCGGGCAAGCACGGGGACCAGAGGCCTGTCGACGCGTTCGTAAACGCGGGTGACCTTTTCAGCGCTGAGGCGCGGCTTGAAGCGATGCCAGAGCCGCAACGTCACATCCGCATCTTCCGCCGCATATCGCGTGGCTTCGGTCATGCCGACCTGATTGAAGGTCAGCTGGTTCTTGCCGGTGCCGCAGACGTCTTTGAAGGCAATGCAGCTATGCCCGAAATGGATCAGCGCCAGCTCATCCATGCCATGGTTGTGCTTGCCGGCGTCCAGATCGAAACTCATCACCATTGTGTCATCAATGGGGGCGACGCTGATGCCGTACCGCTCCAGCACGTTCAGGTCGTATTTGATGTTGTGGCCGATTTTGAGGACGGAGGGGTCCTCAAGCAGCAGCTTCAGCTTCGCAATGGCTATGGCCATGGGAACTTGGGCAGGGGAATCCGAAAACAGATCGCTGCCGCCATGCGCCAAGGGGATGTAGCAGGCGCGGTTTGGCCCAGTGGCAAGGCTGACCCCGACGAGGCCCGCCGCCATGGAATCTAGCGCATCGGTTTCCGTATCGACCGCAATGCTACCCGCAAGCGTCGCTTCAGCGATCCAGGCGTCCAACTGGGCTTCGGTCTGCACGCAGTCATAAGCATCGCGGTCAAACGTCTGCGCGATGGGTTCAGGTGCGGGCGCGGTTGTGCCAGACCGGGCTTCGGACCGGATCATCGCCATGGCGTGGCCGTCTGCACGGGCCGTGGGGCCGTCGAGCTTCTTTAGCAGCGACCCAAAGCCATGGTGCTCCAAAAAGGCGCGCAAAGGCGCGTCCGGAATTTCCTTGAGGAGGAAATCATCCAGCGGTTCGGGCAGCGCCGCATCATCCTTCAACGCCACAAGAATCCGCGACAGGCGGGCCTTGTCGGCATGTTCGATCAAATTGTCGCGCATCTTGGACGGCTTCATTGCAGGCGCCGCGTCCAAAACCGCCTCTAGCGTGCCGAATTCGAGGATCAGCTTGGAGGCGGTCTTGGGGCCAATGCCGGGCACACCGGGCACATTGTCTGCAGTATCCCCCATCAGGGCGAGGACATCGGCCAAACCTTCCGGCCCAACGCCAAATTTGTCGATGACGGCTTGTGGGCCAAGCCGCTCACTCTTCATCGGGTCGAGCATATCGAGACCCGGCTGGATGAGCTGCATCAGATCCTTATCGGTCGACACGATGGTGACGAGCCAGCCATCGGCCAGCGCGGCTTTGGCGTAGGACGCAATAATGTCATCCGCCTCCAGCCCGAGTTCTTCAATGCAGGGCAGAGAGAAGGCGCGTGTGGCATCGCGGATCATCGGGAATTGCGGAACGAGATCTTCGGGCGCGGGCGGACGGTGCGCTTTATACTGATCGTAAATCTCGTTGCGGAACGTCTTGGACGAGGCGTCAAGAATGACGGCCATATGCGTCGGCCCATCTGCCTTGTGCAGCGCATCTGCGAGCTTCCACAGCATCGTAGTGTAGCCATAGACGGCCCCCACTGGCTCGCCGCGAATGTTCGTCAGCGGCGGCAGGCGGTGATAGGCGCGGAAAATATAGCCCGAGCCATCGACGAGATAGAGGTGTTTTTGTTCTCCCATTGCGGGGGATTAGCAATGG
>JBBATT010000391.1:0-2376 GCA_040398605.1 Chakrabartia sp. | reverse complement strand
GTCGAGCAAGGCTTGCGGCAGGTTCAGCGAGTTCGCCGTCGTCACAAACATGACGTCGGACAGGTCGATATCCATTTCCAGATAATGGTCCTGGAACTTGCTGTTCTGTTCCGGATCGAGCACCTCAAGCAAGGCCGATGCCGGATCGCCGCGGAAATCCTGCCCAAGCTTGTCGATCTCATCGAGCAGGAAGAGCGGGTTCATCGACCCGGCCTTCTTCAAATTGGTTACGATCTTGCCGGGCAGAGAGCCGATATAAGTGCGGCGATGGCCGCGAATTTCGGCTTCATCGCGCACACCGCCAAGCGATTGACGGATAAATTCACGCCCCGTCGCCTTCGCAATCGAGCGGCCAAGCGACGTCTTGCCAACGCCCGGCGGGCCAACGAGGCACAGAATCGGCCCCTTCAGCTTGTTTGTGCGCGCCTGCACAGCGAGATATTCGACGATCCGGTCCTTGACCTTTTCAAGCGCATAATGGTCCGCATCCAGAACGGCCTGAGCCGCCGCAATATCCTTCTTCAGCTTGGACTTCTTGCCCCAAGGCAATCCGAGCAGAACATCCAAATAGTTGCGCACGACAGTCGCTTCGGCTGACATGGGCGCCATCGTCTTCAGCTTCTTGATCTCAGCGGTTGCCTTGACGCGCGCGTCCTTGGACAGCTTCATGCTGTCAATCTTGTTCTGAAGCTCCTGAATCTCGTTGCCGTCGCCCTCTTCGCCCTCGTTGCCGAGTTCGCGTTGAATGGCCTTCAACTGTTCATTCAGATAATATTCCCGTTGTGTCTTCTCCATCTGCCGCTTCACGCGGCTGCGGATCTTCTTTTCGACCTGCAGGACGCTGAGTTCACCTTCCATGAAGGCCAGCGCCATTTCCAGCCGCTTGCCCGTGTCCATTTCAACGAGCAGAGTCTGCTTATCCGCAACCTTCAGGGCGAGGTTCGCCGCTACGGAGTCGGCCAATCGATCCGCATCTTCAATTTCGCTCAACTGCACAGCGGTTTCTGCCGGCAGCTTCTTGTTGAGCTTCGAATAATTCTCGAACCGGTCAATCACGGAGCGCATCAACGCTTCGACTTCGTCATTCTCGCTCTCGTCCGCCGGTTCCAGCGTCTCAATTTCGGCCATCGCCAGCGCGCCTGACGACGCGATGTCGGTCAGCTTTGCGCGTTGCTTGCCTTCCACGAGAACGCGGACGGTGCCGTCGGGCAGCTTCAGCAGCTGGAGGACCGTCGCCGTCACGCCGATATCATAAAGATCATCGCGGCCCGGATCATCCTGACCCGGGTCCAACTGCGCCACGAGGAAGATTTCCTTCTCACCCGACATGGCGTGTTCAAGCGCCGCCACAGATTTATCGCGACCGACAAACAGAGGCACAATCATGTGCGGGAACACCACAATGTCTCGAAGGGGCAAAAGGGGAAGGTTGATAGTCATTCGAACTCCGTCGGGCGCATCAGGCAACCCGTTATTCGAAATATGGGTTTCCGATCCGCGCTAATCAATGCTTAAGCGATGAGGAGACCATCATGAAGGCGGACAACTCGATCCATTTTGCCTGCAAGTCGCTCATTATGGGTTGCAACCAAGGCAGAAGCCCCCTCGCCGCGCACCAAATTGAGAAATTCTGCGAGAACGACATCCGCCGTGCTTTCATCAAGATTGCCGGTCGGCTCATCCGCCAAAACAAGCTTGGGCCGATTCGCCAACGCCCGCGCAACAGCAACGCGCTGCTGTTCCCCGCCTGACAATTGGTTCGGCCGGTGCGTTAACCGGTGGCCAAGCCCCAATGCGGACAACAGTTTTTCTGCACGACCACGCGCCGAGGCCATTTCCGAATCACGTACCAGTTGCGGCAGCATGACGTTTTCGACCGCCGAAAAATCCGGCAGCAAATGGTGGAATTGGTAGACAAAGCCCAGCATATCGCGGCGGACACGGGTACGCCCGTCATTGTCGAGCGATGCCACCTCTTCTCCAGCAATGCGGATCGAGCCTTCAAAGCCGCCTTCGAGTAGGCCAATCGCCTGCAACATCGTGGACTTGCCAGAACCGGAAGGCCCGAGAAGCGCCACAATCTCGCCCTCTGCGATGGTCAGATCGACACCACGCAGCACATCGATGCGCGCGCTGGCCTGCACAAAGGTCCGCTTCAGTCCCGAGACTTCGACCATGCTATTCATAGCGGAGCACCTGCACAGGATCGGTACTCGCCGCTTTAAAGGCCGGATAGAGCGTTGCCAGAAAACTGAAGATAAAGGCCATGAGAGTGATGCCCAGAATTTCAATCGGGTCTACTTTTGAAGGCAGCTCCGTCAAATAGCGGATCTGCGGGTCCCACAAGGTCTGCCCGGTCAAAAACTGGATGCCGTT
>JBBATT010000390.1:0-2380 GCA_040398605.1 Chakrabartia sp. | reverse complement strand
GGCGCCGGGATTGGCGCGCTGGTGATGGCGTTGGCCACTTGGAAAATCCTGACAGAAGAGGGGGTGTTGAGTGCCCTCTCAGGCGTTCTCCTCCTTTTCGCCAACCTTGTCCCCGCGGTCATGCTCCTCGTTCTGGGTGGTCGTCGGCTCGCCATGCGCCGCGCGGAAAAGTCGCTGGTCGGTGCCAATGGCCGTCTGCACGTGCGGCTGGTGGCCCTGTTCTCCCTCATTGCGACAGTTCCGGTCGTTCTCATGGTGCTCGTCGCCTCGTTGCTCTTTCAATATGGCGTCGACATTTGGTATTCAAAGCGGGCGCAGGGGATGTTCGAAAACACCACCGCGCTCGCGCAGCAGCTTTATGCCGAACGGCAAAAGCGGGTGATGGATGAGACCGCAGTGATGGCGGGCGACCTTGTTCAGGCCCTGCAGGTTGCGCCTATTGATAGCCAGCCCTTCGCGAACCAATTCGCGTTTCAGGTTTACCAGCGCGAACTATCCGAAGCGGCTGTCTTAGCTATTTCAAGCAAGAATGGCGTCCAGACACTGGCGATCGTGAATCCGTATGAGCGGGAGACACAGAATTGGGTGCCGCCCGAAGTTGCCCGAGAGCTTTTGTCCAAAAGGCAGGCTGTGTTTCGGGATACTGGCAGTCGGATGGAGTCCGTTACGCCGATGCCGGGAACGGCGGATTTGTTCCTTTATGCCTCTCGCGTGGCGGATACCCAAACGCTGGCGCAGGCCAAGCGCGCGTCGCTCGTCTTGAAGGATTATAACGCCCTTTTGAAGCGATCTGCGACGCTTCAATTCCGTATGAATGCAGCACTTTACCTCTTGTCGCTGATGATTATCGGTATGGCTGTCTGGACAGCGCTTCGGGCGGCAGACAGGCTGGTCCGCCCGGTCGGGGAACTGGTCGATGCCGCGCGTAAGGTTGCGGCGGGTGACTTGTCCGTGCGCGTGACCACATCGCGCAGTCGGGACGAGGTGGGCGTGCTGTCGCGCGCGTTTAACCGCATGACCGAGCGGTTGAGTGAACAGAATATGGACCTCATCGCGTCCAACGATCTGCTCGATCGTCGTCGTGTGTTGATTGAAGCGGTGCTTTCCGGGGTCACGGCGGGCGTCATATCCGCCACACCCGATGGCTATGTGCGCGTCATCAATCGCTCTGCCCGAGATATCCTGAAGATTTCTCCAGACGACGTGGTGGGCGTCGCGCTGGAGAAGCTGGTGCCCGATTTTGGTGCTTTGCTTGCGGAAGGGCGTTCAGAAACGGTGCTCCAGCTTGGCACGACAGGAGAGCCTCGGACGCTCGCGGTCAAGGTTGTTGAGAGCGAGTTTGGCCATATCTTGACCTTTGATGACATCACCCAGCAGTTGATCGATCAGCGGCGTGCGGCATGGTCAGACGTCGCACGGCGGGTGGCGCATGAGATCAAGAACCCGCTTACGCCGATCCAATTGGCCGCAGAACGACTGAAGCGCAGATTTTCGAAAGAAATCGTGACTGATCAGGCTGCGTTTGACCGTTTGACGGACACCATCGTGCGCCAGGTTGGGGATCTACGCCGCATGGTTGATGAATTCTCATCCTTTGCGCGGATGCCGAAGCCGGAATTTGCCGAAGAGCCCATTGTCGATATCGCGCGTGAGGCGATGTTCCTGCACGAAGTCGCAAATCCTTCGATCCGCTTTTCGATCGCGGCTCCATCTCCGTCGCCGATGCTGGTCTGTGACCGTCGCCAGTTGGCGCAGGCCTTGTCCAACATCGTGAAGAACGGTGTGGAGGCCATTGGCCAGCGCAAAGATGCCGTCGACCCTGATATCGCCATGACGGTGACAGCCGAGGCGGATGGAGCTGTGACCATCTGCGTGGCGGATGCAGGTATCGGTCTGCCGCTGGAGCGGGACCGTATCATTGAGCCTTATATGACGACCCGACCGGGTGGCACAGGCCTAGGCCTCGCGATCGTCAAAAAGATCATCGAAGAGCATATGGGCAGCATCAGCTTCGCAGACCGTGAGGGCGGGGGAACGGTCGTTACCGTTCGCATTGACCCTACACTTCTTGCTGCGGCCATTGCCCGGCAAGCACAGGCTGCGACGCCGTCTGCGGACCAGCTTCCCTCTGCTCTGACGCGTCACAAGGAGAACTAGGCCATGGCACTCGACATTTTGGTCGTCGATGATGAGGCGGATATCCGTGATCTTGTGGCCGGTGTGCTGGAGGATGAAGGCTATACAGCGCGAACCGCAGCCGACAGCGATGCGGCATTGGCGGCCATTGCGGATCGCCGTCCTTCGCTCGTGCTCCTTGACGTTTTTCTAAAGGGGTCGCGCCTTGATGGGCTCGATTTGCTCGATGAAATCAAACGTCGGG
>JBBATT010000389.1:0-2380 GCA_040398605.1 Chakrabartia sp. | reverse complement strand
CACGGCTTGGCCGGGCGTCACCCTGCCCGCGCATGAGGGCGAAGCGCGCACCAATTTGGGCTTTGGCTTCAAATGGAACATGGGCTTCATGCACGACACGCTAAAGTATATGGCGCGCGACCCGGTGCACCGGATGCACCATCATGATGAGATCACCTTCGGGCTGATGTACGCGTTTACCGAGAATTTCGTCCTGCCGCTGAGCCATGATGAGGTCGTCCACGGCAAGGGCAGTCTGCTCACCAAAATGAGCGGGGATGACTGGCAGAAGTTCGCCAATCTGCGCGCTTATTACGGCCTCATGTGGGGCTATCCGGGTAAGAAGCTGCTCTTCATGGGGCAGGAATTCGCCCAGCGCCGCGAATGGAGCGAAGAACGCGCGCTCGACTGGGATCTGCTTGACGCACCGGCGCATGAAGGCGTCCGCGCGCTCGTGCGCGATCTCAACCGGGCCTATGCCGCCCACCCTGCGCTCCATGCCCGCGATTGCGAAGTGGACGGATTTGAATGGCTGGTCGTCAATGACGCTGCAGCCTCTGTCTTTGCATGGCTGCGCAAAGCGCCGGGCGCACCGCCCATCGCGATCATCGCCAACATGACGCCGCTGATGCACGGCCATTATCGCCTGCCGCTGCCCCATGACGGGCTGTGGCGCGAAATCATCAATACCGATGCCGCCGTCTATGGCGGCACGGGTCAGGGCAATATGGGCACAGTCGAAGCACGGGAAGGCGGGGCACATATCATCCTGCCGCCGCTGGCCACGATCATGCTGGAATTTGTTGGATAACTGCGGGGTGGGAGAGCGTGTAATGGATGTAAAAAGACAGTCACCTCTGGCGCGTGATGCCATGGCCTATGTGCTGGCGGGCGGACGCGGCAGCCGCCTGATGGAACTGACCGACCGGCGCGCCAAACCTGCGGTCTATTTCGGCGGGATGAGCCGGATCGTAGATTTTGCCCTCTCAAATGCGATCAATTCGGGCATCCGTCGCATCGGCGTCGCCACGCAGTATAAGGCGCATTCGCTGATCCGCCACATGCAGCGCGCTTGGAACTTCATGCGCCCCGAGCGTAACGAAAGCTTCGACATCCTGCCCGCCTCCCAGCGCATTGATGAGATGCACTGGTATGAAGGCACAGCAGATGCCGTCTTCCAGAATATCGACATCATCGAAAGCTACGCGCCCAAATATATGGTCATCCTTGCAGGCGACCATATCTACAAGATGGACTATGAATTGATGTTGCAACAGCACGTCAATTCCGGCGCAGATGTGACGGTCGGCTGCATGGTTGTCCCCCGCAAGGAGGCCAGCGGCTTTGGCGTGATGGCGGTCGATGCGAACAGCGTCATCACAGACTTTGTGGAAAAGCCGAAGGACCCGCCTGCCATGCCGGGCAACCCGTCCATGTCGCTCGCCTCAATGGGCATCTACGTTTTCGAAACGCAGTTTCTGTTTGATGAGCTCCGCCGCGATGCAGAAACGCCGGATTCAAAACGCGATTTTGGTGGCGACATCATCCCGTATATCGTCAAGCACGGGAAAGCCGTCGCCCATAAATTCACCGACAGCTGCATCCGCGCCGCCGAGGAGATTGAGGAATATTGGCGCGATGTCGGTACGCTCGATGCGTATTTTGAGGCCAATCTCGACCTCACAGACGTCGTCCCCAAACTCAACATGTATGACCGCGACTGGCGCATCTGGACCGATCAGGTCGTCGCGGCCCCGGCCAAATTCGTCCATGATGAAGAAGGACGGCGGGGCCATGCCATTTCGTCGCTGATCAGTCAGGACTGCATCGTCTCCGGCGCCATGGCGCATCGCAGCCTGTTGTTCACCGGCGTCAAAATGGGGTCCTTCTCCAGCGTGAGTGAGGGCGTCATTCTGCCTTATTCCAACATCGGACGCGGCGCGCGTCTCTCCCGCGTGATCATTGACTCCGGCGTCCGCATTCCGGAAAACCTCGTCGTCGGTGAAGATCCGATATTGGATGCCAAGCGCTTCCGCCGCACCGAGAATGGCGTGTGCCTCATCACCAAGCCGATGATTGATAAGCTGATCGCATGAGCCTGCATGTTTTGTCCGTGGCGTCAGAGGCTGTGCCGCTGGTCAAGACCGGTGGCCTTGCCGATGTCGTGGGGGCCCTTCCCGCAGCACTGGCCGCACAAGGCGTCACCGTCACGACGCTGCTGCCCGGCTATCCCGCAGTGATGGCCGCGGCCAAGCGCGCCAAGGCGATCCACAGCTTTGACAGTCTGCTCGGCGAACCCGCCCGTGTGCTCTCGGCCAAGCTCAATGGGCACCCGCTGCTTATCCTCGACGCGCCTGCCTATTTCGCGCGTGAGGGCGGACCTTATGGGGATGCGTCGGGC
>JBBATT010000388.1:0-2386 GCA_040398605.1 Chakrabartia sp. | reverse complement strand
CGCCCAACAAAGATGTCGGGCAGGCCCAATTCACGCCCCAAGGCGCGGACTTCATCCTTGAAGAGTTCGCGCAGCGGCTCAACCAGTTGCATGTTCATCCGTGCGGGCAGGCCGCCGACATTGTGATGGCTTTTGATCGTGACACTTGGGCCACCAGTGAACGACACCGATTCAATCACATCGGGATAGAGCGTGCCTTGTGCGAGAAAATCGGCCCCGCCGATCTTCTTGGCTTCTTCCTCAAAGACGTTGATGAATTCAGCACCAATGAATTTGCGCTTCTTTTCCGGGTCGGTCAGTCCAGCCAAGCCCGCCATGAAGCGCTCTTCGGCGTCGACCACGACGAGCGGGATATTGTAATGATCCCGGAACATGGTCTCCACCTGCCCGCGCTCATCCTTGCGGAGGAGCCCGTGATCGACAAACACGCAGGTGAGTTGCTCGCCAATGGCTTCGTGGATCAGGATGGCGACCACGGAGGAATCAACGCCGCCGGAAAGGCCGCAGATCACGCGTCCGCTGCCAACCTGCTTGCGGATTTCTGCAATCTTGGTGGCGCGGAATTCCGCCATCGTCCAGTCGCCGGAAAGTCCGCAGACCTTATGCGCGAAATTGGCGATCAGCTTTGCGCCATCGGGCGTGTGAACAACCTCCGGGTGGAACTGGGTTCCGTAATATTTACGTTCCTCGTCGGCGATCACGGCAAATGGCGCACCGTCGCTGATAGCGACAATATTGAAGCCGGGGGCAAAGCGCGTCACCTTGTCACCGTGGCTCATCCATACCTGATGTCGTTCTCCCACAGCCCAAAGGCCGTCGAACAGCGGGCAGTTTTCCGTCACCGTCAGGAAAGCGCGGCCAAATTCTCCGCCGTCGCCTGTTTCATGGCCAGGGCGCACTTCGCCGCCCAGCTGGTGCGACATGACCTGCTGGCCGTAGCAAATGCCAAGGATGGGAACGCCGCTGTCAAACAGCACTTGCGGCGCGCGCGGGCTGCCGTCTTCTGGAACGCTGGCTGGCGAGCCTGACAGGATGATGCCCTTGGGCTGCATCCGGTGGAAGGCTGCCTCAGCCGAGGTGAATGGCGCGATTTCGCTGTAAACGCCCGCTTCGCGCACGCGGCGTGCGATCAGCTGGGTTACCTGGCTGCCAAAATCGACGATGAGGATGGAATCGGAGGGCTGGACGGTCATGACGGGCCGATAAAGAGCGCGCCGCCCGCTGTCCAGTTCGACAGGCCCGAAAGCAGAAAGGACCGGCCCTTTCGGACCGATCCCCTTTCGTGTCAGTTGCCCAGCCCATAGACGTTGACATATTCAACGCCACCGTGCCGCGTCACGCAGTTGAATGAGCCCTTGTTAAACCCATAGTCGTCTTCGACAACCACACGGCCCCCGACTTCATAGCCGCCACGAACGGGGTTCACCCACGGCGTGCCTTTGATCCGCGCCCAGCCACCATAACGGCTGGCTTCGTTGCGGGCGGCCCTCATGCACTGATCAACGGCCCTGCGGCTGAAGCCATCCTGATCATCATACCGGTTGCGCGATGAAGAGGACGCCACGGCAGCGATCCCGCCAAGGATGAGCGCGCCGACAAGCACATCGCCTGCGCTGATGCCATCATTGTGACGGCGATAGGACCGGGCATCGGCCGGCAGGGCCGTCACCAACATTGCGCCCGTCGTCGCCACCAGCGCGGCCTTTGAAAGCATCTTCATACATCGTCTCCATCACCTAGCCGACAAGAAGGCGTCGGCAGAGACGAATATGCGAATCGCACCATGACGAGTTGCTGAACCGTTTCGTTATCCAAGGTTCAGGTTTTTCTGTTGAATTAGAGTCAGTTAGCGCGGGGCCACTTCCAGCCCGGTCCATTTCGCAACGAAGGACCAGAGATCCGCCGTCTCCGATATGATTTTGTCCGTCGGCTTGCCGGAACCATGCCCCGCGCGTGTCTCAATGCGGATGAGGTGTGGCTTGCTGCCAATGTCTGACGCCTGCAACTGGGCTGTATATTTGAAACTGTGGCCGGGCACGACGCGGTCATCCGTGTCTGCCGTCGTCACGAGGATCGCTGGATAGTCCTTACCCGGCGTGATGTTGTGATAGGGCGAATAAGCGCGGAGGACTTTGAAATCCGCTTCTTTGGCCGGATCGCCATAATCATCGACCCAATAGCGGCCAGCGGTGAAGCGGTTGAAGCGCAGCATGTCCATCACACCGACCGCCGGGATTGCGGCTGCAAACAAGTCCGGCCGCTGATTAACGACCGCGCCGACCAACAGACCACCATTGGACCGTCCCTCAACAGCCAGCTTGCCCTTCGCCGAAATGTTGTTGGTGACGAGATAATCGCCTGCCGCGATGAAATCATCGAACACATT
>JBBATT010000387.1:0-2390 GCA_040398605.1 Chakrabartia sp. | reverse complement strand
GGAGACCCAAGCACCATGAAGACCCGCGCAGCAGTTGCCTTTGAAGCAAAGAAGCCACTTGAGATTGTCGAGCTTGACCTTGAAGGTCCCAAGGCTGGTGAAGTCTTGGTAGAGATCATGGCGACCGGCATTTGCCATACAGATGCCTATACGCTCGATGGCTTTGACAGCGAGGGGATATTCCCAAGCGTGCTTGGCCATGAAGGCGCAGGGATCGTGCGCGAAGTCGGCGCCGGCGTGACCAGCGTAAAGCCTGGCGATCATGTTATTCCATTGTACACACCGGAATGCCGCCAGTGTAAGTCCTGCCTGTCCGGCAAGACCAACCTGTGCACCGCCATTCGTGCGACACAGGGCAAGGGGTTGATGCCCGATGGCACAACGCGCTTCAGCTATAAGGGTCAGCCGATATTCCATTATATGGGCTGCTCGACATTTTCGAACTTCACTGTTTTGCCGGAAATCGCCGTTGCCAAAATCCGTGAGGACGCACCGTTCCAGTCAAGCTGCTATATCGGTTGCGGCGTGACCACAGGCGTTGGCGCTGTGGTCAACACAGCCAAGGTGCAAGTGGGCGACAATGTCGTTGTATTTGGCCTTGGCGGCATTGGGCTGAACGTCATTCAAGGCGCACGGCTTGCGGGTGCTGGTATGATTATCGGTGTTGATATTAACCCTGACCGCGAAGAATGGGGCCGCAAGTTCGGCATGACCGCGTTCCTGAACTCCAGGGGCATGAGCCGTGAAGATGTTGTTGCCGCAATCGTGGCCATGACCGACGGCGGCGCAGATTACACCTTCGATGCCACCGGCAACACCGAAGTGATGCGCACCGCGCTTGAGGCATGCCATCGTGGTTGGGGCACCAGCATCATCATTGGTGTGGCCGAAGCGGGCAAAGAGATTGCCACCCGTCCGTTCCAACTCGTGACCGGCCGCAACTGGCGCGGCACGGCATTTGGCGGGGCCAAGGGCCGCACCGACGTTCCAAAGATCGTCGACATGTATATGACCGGCAAGATCGAAATCGATCCGATGATTACGCATGTCATGGGGCTTGAGGAAATCAACAAGGCATTTGAATTGATGCATGCGGGTGAAAGCATCCGCAGTGTCGTGGTGTTCTAAACTAGGGAGAAGCAATAATGTATAGTCATATGATGGTGGGCAGTAACGATATTGCCCGTTCGAAAAAATTCTACGACGCAACCTTCGTGGCAATGGGCGGAAAGCCCGGCGTGCAGGATCCCAAGGGTCGTTTGATCTATATGCACAATGGGTCGCTGTTCCTTGTCACGCCACCAATTGATGGCAACCCGGCCACGCACGGCAATGGCAGCACCATCGGTTTTGCGATGACTCCTGAGTTGGCAGATGCATGGCATCAGGCGGGCGTCGAAAATGGCGGTGAAGCGATTGAGGATGCACCGGGCATCCGCGAAGGCAATGGCATGAAACTGTATCTTGCCTATCTGCGTGATCCGGATGGTAACAAGCTGTGCGCTCTGCACCGTGTCACCGACTGATAGTGTTACGATCATGAACGATGCCGAAGCGCAGCTTTATAAAGATTTGGCCGCGCTCGGCATTGCTTATGAAAAGCATGAACATGCGCCGGTATTCACGGTGGCGGAGAGCGATGCGCACAATCGCGACATTGCAGGCGCGCATACCAAGAATCTGTTTTTGAAAGACAAAAACGGCGCATATTTTCTGGTCACTGTCCCTGCTGAAGCCCGCGTTGATTTAAAGGCGTTGCCATCGGCCATCGGTTGCGGTCGGATCAGTTTTGGTAAAGCCGAAGATATGGAACGACTGCTTGGCATTACGCCGGGGGCCGTCACCGCTTTGGCCGCAATCAATGATAAAGATTGTGCTGTCCAATTCGTTCTTGATGCTGCGTTGGCGCAAGCCGACATTATCAACTGCCACCCACTGCGGAACAGCGCGACTTTAAGCATTGCGACCAGCGATCTTATGCGCGCGCAAACCTATTGGCAGCACCCACCCCAGATTATTTCCGTCCCGACATTGGAGCCCGCATGACTTTCGAAACCGTCTCTCAAAACACCGCCTTTGGTGGCGTGCAGGGTGTTTATAAGCACCATTCATCCGCCACCGGCACCGACATGACCTTTTCAGTCTATGTCCCGCCGCACGAAGAAGGCCAGATTTTGCCAGTGGTGTGGTTTTTGTCGGGCCTGACCTGCACCCATGCAAATGTGACCGAGAAAGGCGAATTCCGCCGCGCCTGTGCCGAGCTGGGTTTGATTTTCGTGGCGCCCGACACCAGCCCGCGCGGTGAAGGCGTTCCCGACGATGCCGATGCCGCATATGACTTTGGTTTGGGTGCCGGATTTTACGTAAACGCCACCGCATCGCCCTTTGAC
>JBBATT010000386.1:0-2397 GCA_040398605.1 Chakrabartia sp. | reverse complement strand
ACCGTTCTTGGCCGGATTTGAACTTGTGCTTGTGCCCGTATCCCTCTGGCATAGCGCCGTCATCGGCCTGATCCCGACGGTTGCGACGCTTGGAATTGTTCCCGTGGCGCTGACGCTTACAAACGTGGTCCGCTCCCAATCCCGCCTGATTGTCAGGACCCAGCTGGAGAACAAGGTGCTGGCCGACCAGTTGGGCATTGCGTTGAGAAAGGCTGAGTATGTGGCCAACCGCGACAGCCTGACCGGACTGTTGAACCGCCGCGCATTTGAGGCTGCGGCTGAAGAAATGCGGTTGATCGGGGGCGGCGACGCAAAACTAGCGCTCATTCTTGTCGATCTCGACCACTTTAAGTCGATCAATGACAGTTACGGACACCCGATGGGCGATGAAGTGCTCAAGTCCACTGCGAACTTGATACAGGAAATCACTGGCCCTGTGTCCCTCATTGGACGGGGCGACGGCGCGGTCGCCCGCTGGGGTGGCGAAGAATTCATCCTGTTGCTGTCCAATTGTTCGCGCGACCATGCCGTCGCCACTGCTGAGCTGATCCGGGCCCGGCTCCACCGCGAGCGCCCATCCTATTGGCCCATCGACATGTCCGTCAGCGGCTCCTTCGGCATCGCCGACTGGTCGGCAGATGTCGGCTTGCATCAGGCCATCAGCATGGCCGATCAAGCCATGTACAGTGCCAAAATCGGCGGACGTAACCGCAGCTGCGTCTTCCATGAGGACGGGTGCTTGCCTGTCGCACCGAAAACACACGAGGACATGGTTCAAGCCTGAAGGCGGAGCCTCAACTGCACAGACGTGGAGCGGGTGAAGGGAATCGAACCCTCGTCTTAAGCTTGGGAAGCTTCTGCTCTACCATTGAGCTACACCCGCGCGGCGTGCGATGAGACAAACATCGCTTCCGAAGAGCGGCGCGAATGGCATAACCATGGCCCTGTGGTCAATCGAATGTATGAGCAAATTGCGCAGTTTTGCGGCGGCGGGGCTTGCCTTTTTTCGTCCCGCTGCATAAAGCCCCCGTCTTCCGCACGATTGTAATGCGATCGGCCTGGCTGAAAGGGCTGCCATGGCTGATGCGAAATCGTCGAATTCGAAAGGACGAAAATGCCCAAACTGAAGACCAAGAGTGGCGTTAAAAAGCGCTTCACTCTCACCGCAACTGGAAAGTTGAAGCACGGCGTTGCCGGTAAGCGCCACCGCCTTATCAGCCACAACGGCAAGTATATCCGCCAAAATCGTGGCACGTCAGTCCTGTCCAAAGCCGATACGGCGGCGGTCAAGGCCTGGGCCCCCTACGGCCTTAAGTAAGGAGCGCTAGACTATGTCACGCATCAAGCGCGGTACGACCACGCACGCCAAGCACAAGCGGATCCTGAAGGACGCAAAGGGCTATTTTGGTCGTCGTAAGAACACGATTCGCATCGCACGTCAGGCCGTCGAAAAGGCCGGCCAGTACGCCTATCGCGACCGTAAGGCGAAGAAGCGCACATTCCGCGCGCTTTGGATCCAACGTATTAACGCTGCTGTCCGTGCAGAAGGCCTGACCTATGGTCAGTTCATGCACGGCCTAAAGCTCGCCGGTGTCGAACTGGACCGCAAGGTTCTGGCCGATCTCGCCATGAATGAAGGCGCTTCGTTTAGCACCATCATCGCGCAGGCGAAGGCGGCGCTGCCACAGGCAGCCTAACGGCCGATTTTCGATAATGCGCAAATGGGCGTGAGCGGCATTGCCGTTCGCGCCCATTTGCTTATCTGCCCCTTCCTGTCATTCCCGCGCAGGCGGGAACCCAAGGACACCTCGGGCGACGAATGAGGCACAGAGAGGCGGCCAAATGGAACTGCAGCCTTGCGTTTACATCCTTGCCAGCCGCAAACACGGCACTCTCTATGTTGGCGTCACGTCAGACATTCGGCGGCGTTTGCATCAACATCGAGCAGGGGAAATCCCGGGCTTCACTTCCACGCATGGAATCAAAACCCTCTTATGGTTCGAAGCGCATGAGACGATGGGCTCTGCCATCCTGAGGGAGAAGCGCATCAAAAAGTGGAATCGGGACTGGAAAATAAGGATGATCGAACAAGAAAACCCTGATTGGCTTGATCTGGCGACCAGCTTGGGCTTTGAGCCTTTGCTAAGTTTGGAAAAAATGCCGTTTCGGCCCTCTGTCGAAGGCAAAACAATATGAACGCCTAAGACGGACTATGCGATAGTTCTTTAATGCAGGTGTTCTTGGGTTCCCGCCTTCGCGGGAATGACGGGGAAATGAAGTGAATACAGAATCTTTGAAGGCCGAAGCCATCAGCGCCATTGACGCGGCGGCCACGCTCGACACCCTAGAGGCGGCCCGCATTGATCTGCTGGGCAAGCAGGGCAGCATCTCTGCGCT
>JBBATT010000385.1:0-2399 GCA_040398605.1 Chakrabartia sp. | reverse complement strand
CTCTGGCGAGATCCTTCAGGACACGGGCGACATCATTAACCGTCTGGAAACGGACCATGTTCAGCCAGTTCTAGACCCCGTCACGCCGGTCCAGCGCTTGGTGTCGACGCTTTTTGATGCGGTTGGTTCGGAGTATCTTTTGCCGGTCGCCATGCATTACCGCTGGACCTATCGCGCGGACCAAGACGCCTTTCTTCAGGCGGAGTTTGGGCGGACGATGGTGGCCGGCCAAAGCCGGGTGGACCGGCGCGCAATGGCCGCCGGGATGATGGACTTCTTCGCCGGTTTCCTGCCCAATCTGGGGGTCTTTCCGGAGACAGTCGAAGCACTGGAGAGTGCTTATGCTGATTGGCTCGACGCGCTTGATGAGCATTTCCAATATCATCCTTATCTCTTGGGTGGCAGGCCTTGTCGCGGAGACTTTGGGATGATGGCATCCCTATTTGCCCATCTCGGCCGCGATCCAGTTCCTGCCGGTCTGATGAAGCGCAAGGCGCCGAACCTTTTCCGTTGGACCGAGCGGATGAATTTGGCGGGCATCAGCGATGGGGAGTTTGCAGGTTACGGCGAAGACTATGCGCCGGGCGATGCCATCCCAGAGACCCTATTGCCCGTCCTCGCTCTGGTCTTCCGGGATTGGACGCCTGGGTTGATCGCTGACGTCGACTGCTTCAATGCCTGGGCTGCAGACAAGTCCGCCGGTGACATCGTTTCGCGGGAAGGGCAGCGTCAGGTGCATCCGAACATCGGGCCAGTATCTTACCCCTTTCACAGCGTCGAAATGAAGCGCGGAAGTGCGCCGCATGCGGTGTGGATGTTTGCCGCCGCGCTGGATCAGGCAAGTGCGTTGGAGCCAGCAGCGGCAGCACGCTTTACCCAATTGCTGAAATCTGTCGGCGGTGAGGCCGCTTTTGGTCTTGCTCCTGTCCGGCGGATGGAGCGGAAGGATAATGTCCTCGTCCTTTCCTGAGTGTCAGTTGACATGCCGGCGTTTTTCCCAAGGATGGGAAGAAATGGGAGAGAAACATGTCTGAAGCGCTGATCACGTCATTCGATCCGAGCGACACGAAGATATATACCGATGATAAATGGCGGGAGTTGTTTGCTAAGCAAAGGCGGGAAGCACCTGTTAGTTATCTGCTAGACAGCCCCTATGGCCCTTATTGGTCAGTCTGCACGCTTGATCTCATTCAGCAGGTTGAGGGAAATCCTGCCGTGTTTTCGTCGTCTCATAAACTCGGCGGCATCACGATTACAGCGCCTCGTGATTTTGATGACCGGGATTTCCCCAACTTCATCGCGATGGATGGAGAGCGCCACGCCGCCCAGCGCAAAGTCGTCCAGCCCTCCTTCAACCCAAGCGAGATGACGCGCCGTGATGTTGAAATCCGGGAGCGAACCAAGGCGCTTTTCGATGCGCTGCCGGTTGGTGAGGAATTTGACTGGGTGGAGCAGGTCTCCATCCCGCTGACCATGGGGATGCTGTGCATCCTGTTCGACTTCCCCTTTGAGGAGCGACATGATCTGAAGCGCTGGTCCGATTGGGCGAGCGAAGTGACGCCCGACAATAGTCCGGAACGGTACGCCCAGTTTTTGGAACAAATGGGCCAGATGCTGGCGCGCTTTGACCGGCTGCTGGAGGAAAAACGGCAGCTTCCGCCTTCGGACAACCTCATGTCGCGTATCATCCACAGCGAGGCGATGGGCAGTTTGGACCCTATGGAGCGGATCGCGAACATTGCGCTGCTCATTGTCGGCGGGAATGACACGACCCGCAATTCAATGAGTGGGCTGATCGACGCGTTGCGGCTCTATCCCGACACGCTCGGTCGTCTGCGGGCAGACCCGTCGCTCATCCCGACCGCCGTTCAGGAAATCATCCGTTGGCAGTCACCTGTCACGCATATGCGGCGGACGTGCACCGAGGATACGGAACTCAACGGGCAGAAGCTCTCCAAAGGCGACATGGTCGTCATGTGGTATATCTCAGCGAACCGAGATGAGGGCGTATTCCCAAATGCAGACATTTTTGATGTCACGCGCGAGAATGCTCGGCGTCATGTCGCCTTTGGCTATGGTGTCCATCGGTGTGTCGGCGCGCGGCTTGCCGAACTTCAACTAAGCAGCCTGCTGAACGAGATCATCTCACGCAACGTGACCATCGAGATGCAAGGCGCACCGGATCGTTTGGCAAGCTGCTTCCTCCACGGCTTCACAAAGTTGCCGGTGGTGATGCGGCCGAACTAGGAGTCAGATGCGGGCTTCGCCCCATTCCACCCAGCCAAAGGGCTTGGGTGTTTTGGGCATATAGCCTTTCTCCGAATGCGCGATTTTGAAACCGGCTCCCGCATAGGCGCCGGTGATGGGTCGCGTCAGGTGGCAGTTCCCGCTGAGGCGCT
>JBBATT010000384.1:0-2402 GCA_040398605.1 Chakrabartia sp. | reverse complement strand
GCGCGGTCAATGATGGTGCGCCCGCCAAGGCGCACGGTGATACCGTTGAGGTTGAGCATATCCGGCGGCTGCTACAAGATTTCGCTGCAGATGCGAAGGGATTCGCATCCACCAGTCAATTTGTGGTCCAAGGAAGAACAGACGGCTCTCCTTTCGTCTTTGGCGCGAGAGATGGGGCAGGGCTGATATCGAAGTGTAAAATCGTATGCGATACATACAATATTTGATCTAGGACAATCTGCGCACGCGTCTTATAGGCCGCGCAGCATGACAAAGCCGCGTTTCGATTTTCAGATTTCGGCGACCGACGGGAAGGCCCGGACGGGCGTGATCCGCATGATGCGCGGCGACATCCGCACGCCAGCCTTCATGCCGGTGGGCACAGCGGCAACCGTGAAGGCGATGAAGCCCAAGGATGTGCGCGGGCTCGGGGCTGACATCATCCTTGGCAATACCTATCACCTTATGCTCCGCCCCGGTGCGGAACGGATGGACCGGCTCGGCGGCCTGCATAAATTCATGGGGTGGGACCGCCCGATCCTCACCGATAGCGGCGGGTATCAAGTAATGAGCCTCGCCAGCCTGCGGAAGATCACTGAGGAAGGCGTCAAGTTTGCGAGCCATCTGGATGGGTCGCGCCATATGCTGACGCCGGAGCGCTCGATGGAGATCCAGCGGCTGCTCGGCTCCGATATTGTCATGGCTTTTGATGAATGCCCGGCCCATGGTGTGCCGCGTGAGGTCGCCGAAAAGTCGATGGAAATGTCGATGCGCTGGGCCAAGCGCTCGCGCGACGCTTTTGATGCAGGCGGCGAACATGCAGCGCGGTCTGCGCTATTTGGTATCCAGCAGGGGTCGCTCGACGAAGCACTCCGCAAGCGGTCCGCTGATGCGCTCATTGAGATTGGCTTTGACGGTTATGCCATTGGCGGGCTTGCGGTGGGTGAAGGGCAAGAGGCGATGTTCGCCACGCTCAATTTCGCACCCGATCAGCTGCCGGTTGATCGGCCACGCTATCTGATGGGCGTCGGCAAGCCCGATGATTTGGTGGGGGCCGTTGAACGTGGGGTCGATATGTTTGATTGCGTTCTCCCCACGCGCTCCGGTCGCAATGGCCAAGCCTTTACCTGGGATGGCCCGGTGAACATCCGCAATGCAAAGTTTGCCGAGGATTTGACGCCGCTGGACCCTGCATCACCCGTGTGGGAATGGAGCAAGGCCTATCTCCACCATCTCGTCCGGTCCGGTGAGATGTTGGGCGCCATGCTGATGACCGAGCATAATTTGTGGTTTTATCAGCAGCTCATGGCGACGATGCGGGAAGCAATTGCACAAGGTGCGTTCCCCGCATTCGCCGCCGAATTTAGAGCGCGTTACAAAAAGGCGGCTTAGCGCGCCGCTTTGTTGGCTGCAGACCAGTCCTGCAGGGCCTTCATCATCTTGGGCACATGCTCCCGATAGTCGAGCGCGGACCAGACCGAGATCACCTTGCCTGATGGGGAGATCAAATAGGATGTCCTGTTAGTCATGCCGGTGAGGCTAAGCTTCACCTCATAACCGCGGATGATCGCCTTTGAAGCGGAAGCGACCGCAAATTTGCTGCGGCATTCCGACGTCGAAAACTTGGCCAGTTTCTCAACACCATCTGCCGACATGCCAACCACGGTTGCGCCAAGTTTGCGGAAATCGTCAGTCGCCTCAGCGAATTGGTTCGCCTCAACGGTGCAACCAGGGGTGAAGGCGGCGGGGAAGAAATACAGGACGACGGGGCCCTTCTTCAGTTGATCGGCAAGAGAGAAATCAAATGCTTTTCCAGCCATCGCACCTTTGGTCGAGAAAACGGGGGCTGCACTCCCGACGGGCAGAGCCGCAAAGGCTGGAGATGAAAGGGCTAAGGCTGTGATGAAAGCGAAGGTGCGCATTGTTGTGTCTCCTCTATTTATCTAATCTACGGTTTAGCGGGTGATATGGCCAGCACCCATTGGTGCGCTTGACACCAAAAGGCGGACCTTATAGAGAAAGTCATCCAGTTTCACCGTGATCACGGCGACGCCTTCGTGCGCTCGTCGTGCTTTTGCGTTGAGTTGGATGTCACAGCGTCGAGATAGGCCGGCCTTGCCCGCTGGCTTGTGGAGCAGGAGAAACTTACCAATGGCACGTATTGCGGGTGTTAACATCCCGACTAACAAGCGCGTTTTGATCGCGCTCCAGTATATCCATGGTATTGGCCAAGCCAAAGCCAAGGAAATCGTCACCAAGCTGAACATCGATGAAGCCCGTCGCGTTCAGGATTTGTCGGACACAGAAGTCCTGCACATCCGCGAAGCGATCGACGCCGATTATACGGTGGAAGGCGATCTTCGTCGCGAAACCTCGATGAACATCAAGGGCTTGATGGACCT
>JBBATT010000383.1:0-2419 GCA_040398605.1 Chakrabartia sp. | reverse complement strand
TGGTGTGGTGTTCCGCCCATCTCCGCGTCAGTCAGATTTAATGATTGTGGCGGGCACTTTGACCAACAAAATGGCCCCCGCGCTGCGCCGTGTGTACGATCAGATGTCCGATCCGAAATACGTCATCTCGATGGGCAGCTGCGCCAATGGCGGCGGCTATTATCACTACAGCTACAGCGTCGTTCGCGGATGCGATCGGATCGTTCCTGTGGACATCTACGTTCCCGGGTGCCCGCCAACGGCTGAGGCGTTGCTTTACGGTATCATGCAATTGCAGCGGAAGATCCGCCGTGAAGGCACGGTGACCCGGTGAGCCATTCCGCCCCCCGTTATGCCAGCAACGACGGCGTTGCGGACGCGATTGCCAAGGCGCTTGGCAAAGATGTCGTCAGCATTGATGTCGTGCACGGTGAAATCGCTGTCACCGTTGTGGCCTCACGTCTTGTTGAGGCGATGATCGCGCTGCGCGATGAGTGCGCCTACCAGCAGTTGATGGAAATTGCAGGCGTGGACTGGCCCGATCAGGACCCGCGCTTTGAGGTGGTTTATTGCCTCCTTTCGCTGACCAAGAACCACCGCATTCGCGTGCATGTTCGCACCAATGAGGATGTGCCCGTGCCGTCTGTCACGGGCATCTGGCCAGTGGCCGGCTGGCTGGAACGCGAAGTTTTCGACATGTATGGTGTGCTGTTTGAAGGCAATTCGGACCTGCGCCGCATCCTGACCGACTATGGTTTCCAAGGGCACCCACAGCGCAAGGACTTCCCGCTGACGGGCTTCGTCGAGTTGCGCTATTCCGAAGAGCATAAGCGGGTGATGTATGAACCCGTCACGCTCGCACAGGATTTCCGCTCGTTTGATTTCATGTCGCCCTGGGAAGGGGCCGACTATGTGCTGCCGGGCGATGAAAAGGGAGAAGCCAAGTGAGCCTGTCCCCCGATCTCGCGCCGACCACCAGCGGCGAAGACATTCAGAACTACACGATCAACTTCGGTCCCCAACATCCGGCGGCGCACGGCGTGTTGCGTCTCGTCATGGAACTGGACGGTGAAATCGTTGAGCGGCTCGACCCGCATGTCGGCCTACTGCACCGCGGCACCGAAAAGCTGATCGAGTACAAGACGTATCTGCAGGCACTGCCGTACTTTGATCGTCTTGATTATTGCTCGCCGCTTGCGATGGAGCACAGCTACGTGCTGGCGATCGAGAAGATGCTCGACTGCGAAGTGCCTCTGCGCGCCCAATATCTGCGCGTTTTGTTTGCGGAACTGACGCGCATCTGCAACCACATGCTCAACCTCGGCTCGCACGTCATGGACGTGGGCGCGATGACGCCGAACCTGTGGCTGTTCGAAATCCGTGAGGATTGCCTCAACTTCTTCGAACGCGCGAGCGGTGCGCGTATGCACGCAGCATGGTTCCGCCCCGGCGGCGTCCATCAGGATGTGCCGCTCAAGCTGCTCACCGACATCGGTGACTGGCTCGATAAGCGTATGCCGACCCTGTTCGAAGACGCGATCAGCCTTGTCGCTGACAACCGCATCTTCAAGCAGCGCAACGTCGACATCGCTGTCGTGTCGAAGGACGATGCGATCAAGTGGGGCTTTTCCGGCCCGATGATCCGTGGCGCGGGCATCCCCTGGGATATCCGCAAGTCGCAGCCTTATGACGTGTATGACCGGGTCGAGTTCGACATTCCGGTCGGGACCAAGGGCGATTGCTATGATCGCTTCATGGTCCGCGTGGAAGAGGTCCGCCAGTCGGTCCGCATCATGAAGCAGTGTCTGCGCGACATGCCCGAAGGTCCGGTTCTGACCGAAGACCGCAAGGTTGCCCCGCCCAAGCGCGGCGAAATGAAGCAGTCGATGGAAGCGCTGATCCACCACTTCAAGCTCTACACAGAGGGCTTCAAGGTGCCGGAAGGCAGCGTCTATGTCGCGACCGAAAGCCCCAAGGGTGAATTCGGCGTCTATCTGGTGTCGGACGGCACCAACAAACCCTATCGCTGCAAGATCCGCCCAACGGCTTTCTCGCACCTTCAGGCGATGGACTTTATGAGCCGCGGCCACATGCTCGCCGATACGACCGCCATACTCGGCGCGCTCGATATCGTGTTCGGGGAGTGTGACCGGTGAGCAACCTCGATACCGCCAAGGCCATGATCGCCGCCTATAATGCGCAGGACGTGGACACCTACGTCTCCTACATGACCGACGCGGCCTGTGAGGCCAATTATCGCGGTGATGTGGTGCGCGAGGGCAAGGAAGGCACGCGCTCTGGCCTTGCGGCCGCGTTCTCGCGCTGGCCGGAAAACCATGCCGAGATCGTCCATACGCAGGCGGTGGGCGACTTTGTGCTGATGCGCGAACATGTCACCCGTGGCCCAGCCACCGACGGTTCTCCGCTGGTTGATCCCTTT
>JBBATT010000382.1:1812-2421 GCA_040398605.1 Chakrabartia sp. | reverse complement strand
TAACCGTGTTCGGAGACAACCTGTTCAACAACGACGCTTCGACGTTCACCAACTCGTCGCAGTACATCAAGACCTCGACGATTGTGCGTCCGCGCACTTATGGCCTCAAGATCAGCACCAAGTTCTGATCTCGTGCCACGATGAATTAATAGGCAGGGGCGGTGCCACAGGCACCGCCCCTTGCTTTTTTAGGGCGCCGCAAGTTTGACAAGCGTCCGCCGATTGCCGACACATTAGGGCATCATGGCCACACAAACCGACCACCCGATTTCTGACGATACCCAGCCAACGCCGACCAGCCCGGTCTCTACGCTGGCAGCAGAGGTTGCCGGTCTGCGCGCTCTCCAAGCCAAGGATGATCATGCCGGCGCATTGACCGGCGCGAACCGCCTGCTTGACGTTGAACCGACAAACCGGGATCTGCTCCTGATTGCTGCACATTCGCTGCGCATGACACAGCAGACCGATGACGCATTCGCGATGCTCGACCGGCTGGCTCAGCACCATCCACAATTCAGCCAGTTGTTTCTTGAACGTGGGCTTTGTCATGTCGCGCGGCGTGATGCGCCCGCAGCGATCAGTGATTTGCGCGTCGCGGTCATGCTCAAT
>JBBATT010000382.1:0-1802 GCA_040398605.1 Chakrabartia sp. | reverse complement strand
CAATACCGCCCTTTTAATGGGCTGGCATATGCTCGTCGGACTCTACCGGATGACGGGTGACGCAAAGAGTGCGGAGGTTGCAGCCAAGCACGTCGCGCATCTTACAAGCGTTCCGCCGCCAATCGTTCAAGCCAAAGTGCTTTTCGGGGACGGCGAGGTCGATGAGGCCGAAATGCAAATCCGCCGCTTCCTGCTTGAATTTGGCGATCATCCAGAAGCGATGCGTCTGCTCGCGCAGATCGGCCACATGCGCAATGTGCTGGATGATGCCGAAACGCTCTATGCCGGTGTACTGGCCATGGTGCCGGACCATTACGAAGCGCGCCGCGAATATGTGCAGGTTCTGATCGCGCGGCACAAATTTCCACAGGCCCGCGAAGCTCTTGAGCCGCTGCTCAAGGTTGATCCCGCCGCCCATCCCCACCGCATTCAGGCGGCGACCATCCAAGTCGGACTTGGCGATTTTGAAGGGGCGATCCCGGATTATCGCGCGATGCTGGACGAGATTCCCGGTGACTCCCCCTCGGCACGGTTGCGCCGCTCCGATCTAAATTTGTGGCTCGGTCATGCGCTTAAGACCGAAGGCCGGACCGCTGAGGCAATCGAAGCCTATATGGCAGCGACTGCCGACCGGCCCGATTTCGGTGACGCCTGGTGGAGCCTCGCGAACCTTAAGACCTATCGCTTCTCAGATGTTTCTATCGCCGTGATGCGCGAACGGCTCGATGACGCCGCCACTGCTGAAGTCGACCGGATCCATATCGCGTTTGCGCTGGGCAAAGCGCTTGAGGATAAGGGCGATTACGCTGCGTCATGGGCAGCTTATGAGCGGGGCAACACCATGCACCGCGCGAGCAATGGCTACATCCCGAGCTTTTTTGACACCAACACCCGCGAACAGACGCGCGTGTGTACAGCCCCGTTCTTTGCTGAACGTAAGGACTGGGGCGTAGATGACCCTTCACCCATCTTCGTGCTTGGCCTGCCGCGTTCCGGTTCAACGCTGATCGAACAGATCCTCGCGTCGCACAGCATGGTTGAAGGCACACAGGAATTGCCTGATGTTCAGCGCATCGTGCATGAATTGCAGGGCCGCGAACTCAATTTTGATGACCCACGCTACCCCGGCATTCTGCCTGAGCTGGACGCGGACACGATCCGCAAGTTTGGCGAACAATATATTGCAGATACGATGCCCAACCGGGCTTTGGGTCGCCCCTACTTCATTGACAAGATGCCCAATAATTTCAGGCATGTGGGCTTGATCCATCTGATCTTGCCCAATGCCCGGATCATCGATGCGCGGCGCGAGCCGATGGCCTGCTGCTTCAGCAACTTTAAGCAGTTATTCGCGCAGGGGCAGGAATTCACATACGGGATCGATGACATCGCTCGATATTACCGCACCTATGTTGAGCTTATGGATCACTGGGATGCGGTGCTGCCCGGGCGCGTGCTTCGGGTTCAGCATGAAGATGTGATCGACGACCTCGAAGGCAGCGTGCGCCGCATTCTGGATTATTGCGGCCTCCCATTTGAGGAAGCCTGCGTAGAGTTCCACAAGACCAAGCGCAGCGTGCGGACACCGAGCTCTGAACAGGTGCGCCAGCCGATTTTCCGCGATGGGTTGGATCAATGGAAGAATTTTGAGCCTTGGCTTGAGCCGTTGCGCACGGCGTTGGGGCCTGAATTGGTCAAATTGTGAGGGGGATGAGACATGGCGAGTAAAGCACCAGTCAACGCGGACGACGTTTCGACGATCGGGCAGCGGTGGTATGTCCTGTTCATCATGATGCTGGTTT
>JBBATT010000381.1:0-2436 GCA_040398605.1 Chakrabartia sp. | reverse complement strand
CTGCCGAAATAGGCCGTCACAGGCGTTGGTGCGCCTTCATACACATCAGGCGTCCACATGTGGAACGGCACGGCGGCAATCTTGAAGGACAGACCAGACAGCACGAAGACGATGCCGAACAACTCTCCCATGCCCACACCGTCCGCCAGCGAAGCAGCAACGCCGTGATAGTCGGTCGTGCCGGAGAAGCCGTAGAGCAGCGAAATGCCGTAAAGCAGAATGCCCGAGGCCAGCGCGCCAAGGACGAAATATTTGAGGCCCGCTTCCGCCGAGCGCTGGTCTTTGCGCATGAAGCTTGCAAGCACATAAGCCGCAAGGCTCTGGAGTTCGAGACCAACGTACAGCGTCAGCAGGTTGGTGGCAGACACCATCATGCCCATGCCCACCGTCGCCAGCAGAATGAGGACCGCATATTCCGCGCGCAGCTTGTCTTCCGCGGCAAAAAAGCGCGTCGACAGCAGGATGGAAACGCCTGCCGCCAGATAGATCAAAGGCTTGGCGAAATCCGAGAAGGCATCCGCGCTGTAAAGGCCGTCAAAGGCAACACCCTCTCCGCCGAGTGACAGGAATGCCACGACAAGTGCGGCCACGGCTGCGCCGTTGATGAAGCGGGTGGCGCCATCACCGGCGAAAGCGGCGACGAGCATGAGGGCTATGGCCGAGACCGAAAGAATGATTTCGGGCAGCGTTAGCAGGAGTGAAGCGGCAATGGACATCAGTGCGCCTCCCCGTGCGCGGCTTCATGGGCCTTGGCGAGTTTCTTGGGATCGCCCATTTTCAGATTGGCATCACCATGTGGCGCAACCGGTTCGATACGGGCGAGGATAGCTGTTACGTCATTGCGCATCGGCGCCATGAAGCTTTCGGGATAAACGCCCATCCAGATTGTGGCGGCGGCAATCGGGGCCAGCGTCAGCCATTCCCGCGCCGTGATGTCCTTCATCGATGCCGTGTCTTCGCCCGCTGCGGTGCCGAAGGCAACGCGGCGATAGAGCCACAGCATATAGGCAGCACCCAGAATGATACCCAAGGTCGCAACGGCCGCCACCCAACTGTTCGCTTCATAGGCGCCCACCAGTGCGAGGAATTCCCCGACGAAGTTGGCAAGGCCCGGCAGGCCAACGCTCGCCATCGTGAAGAACAGGAAGAACAGCGCGTAATAAGGCATGTTGTTCGCAAGGCCGCCATAGCGTGCGATCTCGCGGGTATGCAGACGATCATAGATCACGCCGACGCACAGGAACAGAGCGCCCGACACAAGGCCGTGGGCGAGCATGACGATCAACGCACCTTCAATCCCCTGACGGTTGAACGCGAACAGGCCGATCGTGACGAACGCCATGTGAGCGACCGAGGAATAGGCGATCAGCTTCTTCATGTCGGACTGAACAAGCGCGACAAGCGAGGTGTAGACCACCGCGACCATCGACATGCCGAACACGACCCAGACGAGCGCCGCAGAAGCCTCCGGGAACATCGGCAGCGAGAAGCGGATGAAGCCATAGCCCCCCATCTTCAACAGCACGCCTGCCAGAATGACCGAGCCTGCGGTCGGTGCCTGCACGTGCGCATCAGGCAGCCAAGTGTGGACCGGCCACATCGGCATCTTGACCGCAAAGGACGCGAAGAAGGCGAACCAGAGCCATGTCTGCGCCTCAACCGGGAAGTTGTATTGCAGCAGCGTTGGGATGTCGCTCGTACCCGCTTCACGCGCCATCCACAGCATGGCGACGAGCATCACCAGCGAGCCGATGAGCGTGTAGAGGAAGAACTTATAGCTTGCCTTGATGCGGTCAGCCCCGCCCCAGATACCGATGATCAGGTACATCGGGATGAGGCCAGCTTCGAAGAAGATGTAGAACAGGAACATATCCTGCGCTGCAAACACGCCGATCATGAAGGCTTCCATCATCAGGAACGCGGCCATGTATTCCGGCACACGCTTCTGGATCGATTCCCAGCTGGCGAGGATGCAGATTGGCATCAGGAACACGGAAAGCACGATGAGCATCAGGGCGATGCCATCAATGCCCAGCGCCCAAGAAAAGCGCTGACCGAAGATCGGCGCCTGTTCCACAAACTGCCACTGTGGGCCGCCAATATCATAGGCCTGCCACAGCAGGACGCCGAGCCCAAACAGAGCCAGCGTCGTCGCAAGGGCCGTCCAGCGGGCCGCATTGGCCGACAGGAAGATTGTCAGGAATGCTGCCGCAACGGGCAGCAGGATCATGGTCGAAAGAATGGGGAAGCTCATCGTGTCATCGCCCAGGTTGCAAAGCCGACGAGCCCGAGGAGCATCACGAAGGCATAAGAATAAAGATATCCGGACTGGAAGCGGACGGCCAACCGGCTGCCCTGCAGCACGACTTCTGCCGCACCATGTGGGCCAAAGCGGTCAATCGTGCCTTCGTCACCCTTCTTCCAAAGGATGCGGCC
>JBBATT010000380.1:0-2444 GCA_040398605.1 Chakrabartia sp. | reverse complement strand
GTCCAACCACACCCTCAGCAAGCCGCGTGGAGGCCGGGTTAGGTCCATCTACGAAGACCTGGTTGATATATCCTTCCAGAACCTGAACCTGCAGTTCGCCATTTTCCACCTTTTGCGGGGCCACGAAGACCCGCGTCAGGAAAAAGCCTTCTGCACGATATTTATCTTCAAGTTTCACCGCCGCATCGCGCAGATCCTGCAAGACTATCTTTCGCCCCTCAAGCGGCGCGAAAATGGCATGGACCTCATCGGCTGTGAAATAGGTGGCACCGGTGACTTTGATTGAAGCGACGGAAAACTCCACTTCGTCAATCGCGCGCGGAATAGCCGACTTCTCTGGGCTTTGGATGCGGAAATCATACGCATTTGGCGGTAGCGGCAACGGTTCCACCCGTTGGCGGGAAATGTCGCTCTGCGGTGGCAAGACAACCTGACCGACAGTCGTGGTTGCAGACAAGACAGTTAGCCCGACTGCCACCACAGCGCGCCTACCTGTCCGACGCCGGCGCGCCGTGAATGATAGCTTATTTGTCATCCATCACCACCCGTGCCGATACAATGCCATTATCCATGCGCTTGACATGGAACTGGACAATGGGGTCCTCGGGGAAGGCAACTGCCAAATCGCGGAAGGCGGCTTCGGCCCCGGCGCCTTCTGACGTCAACAAGGCATAGGCTGCGCCATAGCCTTGGATCATTGCCTGATCTTCGGTTTCCGCTATTGGACTAAACAGCCCCGTCGGCGTCGTCTTACCCTTCAACACAATGTCCCCGATCTGTCGGAACTTCAAATTGGGGCAGCGTTCGACAGCATCTTCGGTGCAACAGACCCGCGTGCCGAAATATTTGTTTACGCCCTCAGTCCGCGCGGCCGTATTGACCGTATCGCCCAAGGCAGTGAAATCCATCCGGGATTGCGATCCAAAATTGCCGATCACGGCCTGACCTGTGTGGATGCCGATCCGCGTCACACCGATGGGGATATCTCGGGCATTGCGATCTTTACGGAATGCTTCGGCATAGGCATCCAGTTCGAGCGCGCAGCGCACAGCGCGCTCTGCATGGTCGGCCTGCCGGATGGGCGCATTGAAGATGGCCATGATGGCATCCCCGATGAACTTGTCGATCGTGCCTTCATATTTGAGGATGATTTCGCACGCGCCGTCCAGATATTCGTTGAGAACGTCTGAGAGAACTTCCGCGCCCAGCAGTTCCGACGTGGTCGTAAAGCCGGCAATGTCAGTGAAGATGAAGGTCGCTTCCTGACGGTCGCCGGAAATGCTGACCGAGCTTGGGTCTTTAACCAACTGATCCACCACTGCCGGCGACACATAGCGGGAGAATGTGCCCTGCACGAATTCCCGCTGCTTGCGCTCCGCCCGCCCGATGAACACGTCCATCATCCAGATCGACAGTGCGAAGGCGATCGACGGCCCGATCAGCGGCACCATTGGCAGGCCATAGCCAAAGCCGATGACAGCGCCGACCCAATAGGACCCGACAAGCACCAGCCCGACGCCCACATTGAACACGATGCCGCGTTTGAACAGGCTGACAGCAACACCAAGGGCAGCAAACAGCGCGGTCAGCGAAACAATTCCGTTAAACGGCATTTTTGGCGGCGCTCGGCCTTCTAGCATCTGGCTGATGCCATGCGCCTGAATGAAGACGCCGGGCATGTTGCCTTGGTCACCGTCATCAATGATCGACAGCGGCGTCCGGTGGCGATCGGTGATGGACAAAGTTGCACCGACCAGGACGATCTTGCCTTGGAAAAACTCATCCGGAAGGACAGACACAAATTGGGCGGGGAAACTCGGAAACGGCTGTGTTTCAGCGTCAGGCCGCGGGCGCCATGCAATCTCAGTCGGCGTGAGCGGAGCTTTCCCGCCAAAAAGCGTGACGGCTTTTCGGACGAAGCCGGCGGGATGTGCTCCGCTATCCACCACCCTGCCCTTTTGCATCTCTCCACCCGGATTGATGCGACGGACAAGACCGTCAAACGGATCAGAGAGCAGATTGGCTTCGGCGCGCTGGTCAGGGCGCACAAAGGCATTGAGGAAGGCCAACTGATCCTGATTGACGATGTTTGGCGACGATGTGTAGCTCATAAAGAGCGGCGTTGGCGTGGTGTCGAGCACAGCCTTCAACCGCGCATCTTTTTCGGGCTCCGTCGGCTGATCGACAATAACGTCGACGCCGATGACCTTTGCGCCCTTGGCAGACAATTGCGTGATCAAGTCTGCAAGAAAGCCACGATCAACAGGGGAGCGATAGGGAAAGGCGGTCAAAGTATCTTCGTTGATCGCGACGACGACGACATCCTTCGATGCCTCCATCGGCTTCTGCATGGCCGCGACGCGGATATCGGCCATCTTGTTTTCAAGATTGGTGAGCGGGGAGAAATACCGCACCGCGCACACAGCCATCACGGCCGCCAAAAG
>JBBATT010000379.1:0-2452 GCA_040398605.1 Chakrabartia sp. | reverse complement strand
TCACTCCGCTTGTTCAGTCGCGCCCTGTGAAGGACGCCAGTTGCTTTTCTCTTTGGGCCTAACGTAAACGTAAAGCATAAAGAATCGAACAAAATTCGAGAGAGGACTGTCACCCGCCATGCATCCCTTTGTTCACGCGCAATCCCATCCGGACAAGCCCGCTATCATCGTTGCGGAAACCGGTGAAATCCGGACATATCGGCAGCTAGATGACGCCTCGAACAAAGTGGCGCAGTTTTTTCGTCAGCGCGGGCTCATCCATGAAGACGTCGTTGCCTTCATGCTCGAAAACACGCCGGACTATTACAGCCTCACCTGGGGCGCCCAGCGTGCAGGGCTGCGATACGTCTGCATCTCATCCCGGCTGACGCAGGATGAGACGGACTACATCCTTGAAAATTCAGGCGCGAAGATTTTCGTGATTTCAGGCGCGCTTTCGGGTGCGGCGGCGTTTCTGTCCACGCAGGTGGAGCGCTATTCAATGGGTGGTCCAGTCGAGGGCTATGGGTCGTTTGAAGATGCCGTGGCGACGATGCCGGCAGAGCCGGTGCCGGATGAGCGCGCAGGCGTCGATATGCTCTATTCGTCGGGCACAACAGGGCGACCCAAGGGCGTGCGAATTCCGCTGCCGGAAGACCCTGCCATTGATCAGGTCAACAGCCTCGTCGCGCTCGCCATGGGGCTATTCCGCTTCACGCCGGACAGCGTCTATCTGTCGCCTGCGCCGCTTTATCACGCCGCCCCGCTGCGCTGGTCGATGACGGTGCATAAGATTGGCGGCACTGTCGTCATGATGAAGAAGTTCGATGCCGAAGGCGCGCTCGCCGCGATTGAAAAATATAAGGCGACCTGCAGCCAATGGGTGCCGACGCATTTCGTGCGGATGCTGAAACTGCCCGAGGACGTTCGGAAAAAGTACGACACCTCGTCGCTCAACTGCGCGGTCCATGCCGCGGCACCTTGCCCGATGCCGGTCAAGCGCGCGATGATCGACTGGTGGGGTCCGGTGCTGGAAGAATATTATGCCGGGTCCGAAGGAAATGGCTTCACCTATGTCGGCTCCGCAGAGTGGCTGCGTCTGGCCGATAAGGAAGGTGCAGGGACCGTCGGCAAGGCCGTGACGGGCATCGCCCACATCATGGCTGAGGATAATGAAACCGAGATGCCGACGCGAAGCGAAGGTACGGTCTTCTTCGAAAGCGACAGCGTTTTTGAATATCACGGTGATGATGAGAAAACGCAGTCGAGCCGCAATTCCAAAGGCTGGTCGACGCTCGGTGATGTGGGCTGGATGGATGAGGACGGCTATCTGTTCCTCACCGACCGCAAGAGCTTCATGATCATCTCGGGCGGTGTGAACATCTACCCGCAGGAGATTGAAAACCACCTCGTCACCCATCCCAAGGTGCAGGACGTGGCGGTCATCGGTGGCCCGCATGAGGAAATGGGTGAGGAAGTGATTGCAGTCATCCAGCCGGTCGACATGGCCAATGCCAATGACGCGCTGCGTGCTGAACTGACCGATTATGCCCGCGAAAAGCTTTCGGGTGTGAAGATCCCGCGCCGCATCGACTTTCTGGCGGAACTGCCGCGCCACGACACGGGCAAGCTCTACAAGCGGCTGCTGCGCGACCAATATTGGGAAAAGGTGAAGAAGTGACAGCCCCGCGCGTCGAGTTCTTCTTTGATCTGTCCAGCCCCTGGACGCGGCTGGCCTTTGCCAATCTCTGGCCGATGCTGGAGCGGACGGGCGCGCAAGCTGTGCTGCGGCCTATCCTTGTGGGTGGGGTGTTCAACGCGGTCAATCCGGCAGTCTATGCCGCACGCGAAGATGCCGGGAACAGGCGCCTCCAGCACAGCTGGAAGGTCCTCGCCGATTGGTCCCGGCTTGCGGGTGTCAGCATGAACTTCCCGAGCGTCTACCATCCGGCCAAGAGCGTGAACGCCATGCGGATGGCCTGTGCGCTGGAGGCGGATCAGGCGGCACTGCGGACGTTCACGGCGGCGGCATTTGAAAGCTATTTCGGCGCGCAGGAAAATCTGGATGATCCGGACGTGCTTGAGGCGGTTGCCACCTCGGCTGGCCTCGATGGCGCAACCATCCGCGCGGCCTCCGTCACCGATGAGAACAAGCTCCGCCTGCGCGGTAATACCGATGAACTGGTCGAACGCGGCGGCTATGGCTCGCCTACGATCTTTGTGGATCGCACAGACATGTATTTTGGCAATGATCAGCTGCCGCTGGTCGAGGCCGCACTGAAACGATGACAGCACTGTAGGGTAAAACCAACCGATTGCCCTGAGCTTGTCGAAGGGCTGTCCTTTCCTTGGCACCTGAGCAAGAAGGACAGGGCTTCGACAGGCTCAGCCCAAACGGGTTGTTGAGGAGACTTGATGATGAACGACCGCATTTCGATCACCATGCTGGAAGACGGCATCGCCGATGTCCGCA
>JBBATT010000378.1:0-2457 GCA_040398605.1 Chakrabartia sp. | reverse complement strand
GCTTTTTCGTTGGTTTAGCTCTGAATTAAATCAGCGTCACACCTGTCTTGCTTTGCAAAAACTCGTGGGTCACGCCGGGTGCCAGCTCAACCACTTTGAGGCCTTCAGGCACCACGTCCATCACCGCGAGGTCGGTGATGATGCGGTCCACCACACCCACGCCTGTCAAAGGCAAGGTGCAGTCTTTCAAGATCTTCAAATCTTCGGTGCCATCTTTTTTCTTGGCCACGTGTTCCATCAAGATGATCACGCGCTTGACGCCAGCGACCAAGTCCATCGCGCCGCCCATGCCCTTGATCATCTTGCCGGGGATCATCCAATTGGCGATGTCGCCATTTTCGGCCACTTCCATCGCACCGAGGACAGTCAAGTCGATATGCCCGCCCCGGATCATCGCAAAGGAAGCCGCACTGTCGAAATAGGCTGTCTGCGGCAGTTCGGAAATCGTCTGCTTGCCGGCGTTGATCAGGTCGGCGTCTTCCTCGCCCTCAAACGGGAACGGCCCGATGCCGAGCATCCCGTTTTCGGACTGGAGCGTGACGGTGATGCCCTGCGGCACATGGTTCGCGACCAGCGTCGGGATGCCGATGCCAAGATTGACGTAGTAGCCGTCCTGAAGCTCGCTCGCCGCCCGGGCCGCCATTTCATCTCTAGTCCAGGCCATTATACGACCTCCTGCGCTTGTTCAGTTTTCTGGCGGACAGTCCGAAACTCAATCTTCTTGTCGTAAGGCGCCCCCACAATCATGCGCTGCACATAGACGCCGGGCAGGTGGATGCTGTCCGGATCAAGACTGCCAACAGGGACAATCTCTTCGACCTCGACGACACAGACCTTGCCGCAAGTGGCGGCGGGCAGGTTGAAGTTACGCGCTGTCTTGCGGAAAACGAGGTTGCCGCTCTCATCCGCCTTCCACGCCTTCACAATGGCGAGGTCGGCAAAAATGCCGTGTTCCAGAATATACTCCTGCCCGTCAAAGCTCTTCATCTCTTTGCCTTCGGCCACTTGGGTGCCGACGCCAGTCTTGGTGTAAAAGCCGGGGATGCCAGCGCCACCCGCGCGCATCCGTTCGGCAAGCGTGCCCTGCGGGCAAAACTCCACCTCCAGCTCGCCTGCCAGATACTGACGCTCAAACTCTTTATTCTCGCCGACATAGGACGACATCATCTTCCTGATCTGTCGGGTGCGCAGCAGCTTGCCGAGGCCTTCGCCGTCGATACCGGCATTGTTCGACGCGACCGTCAGGCCCTTCACGCCTGACGCTACGACGGCATCGATCAGCCGTTCAGGAATGCCGCACAGGCCAAAGCCGCCCGCTGCAATCAACATGTTGTCCTTGAGCAAACCGTCCAGCGCGGACGCCGCATCGGGATAAAGCTTTTTCATGGAATCAGTCTCCGGTGTTCGACCCCGCGCCTAGCGGACACCGGGGGCAATTGCACCAGTTTAGGCCACAGGCGCGCCGAAAAGCGATCCAATTCCGGCTGTCGCCGCCATCGCAAAGGCGCCCCAGAAGGTAACACGCAGCACGGCCTTGCCCACCGGAGCGCCGCCAATCTTTGCACCGACACTGCCTAAAAGCGCCAGAAACAGCAGCGATCCTCCGGCAATCCAATAGTCCACCGCAGCGCGCGGGGCGAGATAAGCGGCCAACAAGGGAAGGGCCGCGCCGATGGAGAAGGCCAAAGCCGACGCCCATGCCGCCTGAATGGGGCGCGCCGCCATTTCATCTGTGAGGCCAAGTTCATCGCGCAAATGCGCCTTGAGCGCGTCCTTCGCCATCAACTGGTCGGTCACCTGCTCGGCAAGGGCGCGGTCCAAGCCGCGTTTCTGATAGATGGCGATCAATTCCGCACGCTCTGCGGCAGGGCTGTCCGCAAGTTCCGCCTTTTCTTTGGCAATATCTGCCGCTTCGGCATCCGCTTGCGAACTGACCGAGACATATTCCCCCGCTGCCATCGACATCGCGCCTGCAACGAGCCCGGCCGTGCCCGTCAGCAACATGGTCGCGTTGTCGGCCCCGGCTGCCGCCACACCCAGCACGAGGCTAGATGTGGAGACAATGCCATCATTGGCGCCAAGGACCGATGCCCGCAGCCAACCGATCCGTTCCAAAAGGTGCGTCTCGGTATGCCTGCGGGCCATAGGGTCAATACTCCAGTTTGAGGCCGGGGCGGTTCCAGCGGACCTTGGCCAGCTTACCGGTGCCCGATAGGCATAACCAAGCATCCCTCATATCGTCCCCGCCAAAGCAAATATTGGTCGTAAAAATATCGGGCGTGGCCACAAATTCGACCAGTTCGCCTTCGGGCGAGATGACCGAAATGCCGCATTCCCCAATGGTGGCCACACAGATGTTGCCATTGGCTTCCATTGCGAGGCTATCGAAGAATTTATAGCCTGCCGGACGGTAGATCGGGATGCCCGGGCCACCGGGGCCAGCCGCATCATCGACCT
>JBBATT010000377.1:0-2459 GCA_040398605.1 Chakrabartia sp. | reverse complement strand
TCATAGACGACGATGCAGTAGACACACAGGCGCACTTTCGCGACATTGAACACCTGCCACAGCAGTTTTTCCGACAGGTTGGTGTGGACATGGAAGAAGCAGAAGAGGATGACAAGCAAAAGAAGAAGGAGCGACAGGAGCCGCGCGCACTGCTGCCGTCTACAGAACGAGCCACGTACGCAGACGTTGCAGATGAGCCGGGGTGCGAAAATTACATGTTCATGCTGCCCTGCATCGCCACCAAAGCACTGTCCTACCATTGTCTACTGCAGAGCAATGCAGTTGCAGCAGAGAAGAACGAGTACCTCCTACCAAAGCACATAGAATACCTGCAGGGCCCGTGCATGCGGCAGCACGCAAGGCTGTTTGGCATTCGACCCACTCTGCCGAGCCTCAGCATCGGCGGCGAGCAAGAGCACCAGCAGCTGCGCCAATTGAATCGTATGGTGCCGCAAGGGGAGGATGACCCGCTGCACAGATCTCGCAGCACCGCGACGGACAAGCTCCTGTATGCGAATCAAGTGCTGCAGCCGCACAACGGCCTCGACTGCACGACCGAAGAGCTTGGCGGCGAATGGCCCGTGCAAATGGACGCAGCAACGAGCGTGAAGATGCTGCACGGCCGGCGCCACGGCGGCATCAAGGGCGCCGACACCACAATTTCCCTCTTCTCCATTCGCAAGTTCACAGACATGAAAAACGATGAGGACCTGATGCTGCTGCAGAACGCATACAACAGTTACGCCTCTGACCTCTCCTTCAACAAAAAGCTCACTTGTCCGTGTGTGAACACGGAGCGGCAGGAACTGTTTACGCAGTATGGCAACTCGAAAATCGTGCGCGACGTCAACATCAAGGTACAAAATCTGTATGCAGACAAGGACACGAGACGCGACAGCCTCAGCTATGTGGATCCGGTACTGTTGCGAAAAACAGCAGACGCGCGCGGCTTGCAGGAAGTAGACCTTGCGACGCTCACCGACGCACAGCTCAGCAAGTTGATGCTCGACTGCCGCTGCGAACCGTTGCGCGAGAGACAAGAGGAGGAGAACCTGTCGCTGCACAATTTCATCTCGTCGCACATACAAGTCATCCCGAGCAGGGTCCGCGACCACCAAGGCAAAATGCACACTGTCGTCGTGGAGGTGCTGCGCATGTGCGCGCACATCGAGGCTTGCGACCCTGCGGTTTCTCTGGTGCAGATGATCGCGAGCGGCGGCCATTGCATCCAGGATCCGCTGCTGCGCGTGACAAACAACATGGCGCGCATGCTCGAGCTCGGCCCCGTGAACATGAACAATATTTTCAGTATCAACTCGACCGCAGAAAATGTGGCCACGCTGGCCCTCGACGCCAACATACCTCTTGCCTTTTTCCTGTTTCTGAAGCAGAACCGGTACTCGACGTTCGAGCCGTCCCCCTTTGCCGCGGACTTCCAGTGCTGTCGCATCGACGTGTACAACCCAGGCGAGGTCGCCATGTACAACAAGTACCTCGAAATACTCAAGCACTCGCGCAGGAAGCAGTTCCAGATGATCCGCACCGAGACGCAACGCGACTACCAGGCCGGCCTCATGCGCGGTGCGCACCTGCCCATCAAGAACAAGACCTGGGACTTCCAGAACTTCTTCGCGGGCGTGCACTTCATCGCCATCGAGAGGGGAGTTTACGAGAGGAACGTCGACGCGGTCCGGCAGCGCCTGAGCATCCGGCCGGGCGTCGACTGGCAGAAGTTTGAGGACCAGAAGCAGGACTTTGAGAACTCGATGGCAGACGACACGCACGTGTACGTCGGCGTGCACGGCTACCCGCTCGTCAGCGGCTACATCTGCGAGTTCAACCAGAGCTGTGCCAAGGAAGAAGACTTGCGTGCGGCCAAGCGCCGCAAGACGGGCGAAGCACAGGACACGAGCAAGAACATCGAAAGCAGCGTCCCCATGTACCTGTGGAGCTCGCCTGCGTTCCAGCTCTTCATGGCCAACGCCGGCCAGGACAAGGACCAGTTCGACGTCTTCATCGACCCCGACGCGCCCGACAACGCAGACTACAACAGCCTGCAGAAGCGCAGCGCTGCCCTGAGCGTCTCGGAAAGCACGCTCTGGAACATCATGAAACTCAAGCACAAGAGCAGACACAAGCTCACCAAGCAGCAGTCGATCGCCAACCAGATCCTCAAGCACTACGGCGTCAAGGGGCACGAAATCCACGACAGCTTGGCCGACATCACAAAGTCGAGCGAACCCGGCGTCATTTTGCCAAACATGCACGAGTCGGTGCAGCACCACATCAAGGCGTGGATCGAGTCGAGCGCAAACATGCCGATGGTGCAGCTGGCGAGGGGCGCCCAGTCGCTCAAGCAGATCGCACGGCTATACGCCGAAGGCGCGGGCAACGCGCGCATCGTCGCCGACTACCTCACGCTCGCGCGGCAGTGCACCAATCAGATCGAGGCCGCCGTC
>JBBATT010000376.1:0-2472 GCA_040398605.1 Chakrabartia sp. | reverse complement strand
GTGTCGGCCTCCACCGCCTGCGCAAACCCCGTGCCGCTCGACGGCAAAGTCCCGAAATGGACAGCGCGGGCACGCGCCGCTGGCCCAAGATCGGCAAGCCGCTGCATGAAGCTCGACATGGAGGCTGATGTCCCCGCAGGCGCAACCATGCGCACAATCTTTTCAGCACCGGAGCCATCGCCATTCATCGCAAGAATGAAGGCCCGAGCGCGCCAAGCAGCTTGATCATTCCGCCGCACAAGCGGATCAAGCCGCGCCAACGCGGCGTCCTTATCTCCAGAAATCCCGAGCGAGAGCGCAAGGCGCCGCGTCACCTCATCAGACGGGTCCGCTTTGAGTGCCGCCAGATAATCCTTCTGCGCCTTGCGTGCGTCTCCTGTGAGATCATGGGCAAGGCCCCTGTCCTCGAGGATGCCCGCTTCAGGCATGCCAAGCGCTATCGCTTCATCAAAGGCACGCAGCGCCTCGCGCGGCTTTTCCATCATCGTCAGGGCACTGCCGAGACCTGCCTTGGCGCGTGCGTTGCTTGGCGACAATTCTTCTGCACGGGCGAAAAAGCCAAAGGCCGCGTTTGGATCGCCCACATCAAGCGCGCCGGACCCCGCCTGCACCAATGCGTCGACGTTATAGGGGTCCCGCGCGAGCGCTTTAAGATTGTCAGAAAGGGTTTGGGCCGGACCCGCCGACGGCATTGCGCCCCCCATCTGGGCCGCAGTCTGCGCCGCAAGCGGAAAAGCCAGACCAATAGCGAGCGCGATGGCAACGGCGCGCGCGAATAAACGGGAATGCGTCATGCCACTATATCTAGGCGGACAGCCGGTTGAGACAAGGGCAAAGCGACAGAAAGGCCGGATATGGCGTCACCTCAACAGGGCAACGCCATGATCCGGCCTTTTCTAACCTTACTGATTGTTCTGGCGATTGAGGAACCTTGGAATATCGAGCGGATCTGATGCAGCCGGTTCGTCCGACTTTGCATTGCCGCGCGCGATGTTCGACATCCGTTCAAAAAGGGTCCCGCCAAGAGGCGCAATCCGCGGCGCAGGGCGTTCTGGTTCAGCCGCAGGTGCATCTTCTTCCGACGAGGGAAGCCAACCACGACGCAGAGCATGACCCGTCGGCGCCTCAGCAACTGGCGGCAGCGGATTGGACTCGACCGGTTCAGCAAACATTTCTTCGCCGCCAAGGACAAGCTCGTCGCTCTCGGCTTCCGCTGTCGGCGGTGTCAACGTGACGGGCGCTTCTTCAGTATCAGCAACAGTTGCTTCGGTCGCTGCGTCTTCTGTTACATCATTGAGTTCCAGCGGCGCCTCCTCGGAGGGGGCAGCCACTTCTGCAACGGGTTCCGGCGCGGCGATTGGTGCCGGAGCAGCAACCGGCTCAGCCTTTGTTTCTTCAGCCTTACGGGCAGGCGGGAAGGAGAAGACCTGCGCCGGACGCGGCTCGCTTGCTGCATCGGCTTCAATGCCTGTGGCGACAACCGACACGCGGATCTTGCCTTCCAGATCGGGATTAAACGCAGAGCCCCAGATGATGTTGGCGTCAGGATCAACGAGTTCCTTGATGTGCGACGCAGCTTCGTCGACTTCCATCAGGCGCATATCTTCGCCACCGGTGATGGAAACGATAACGCCCTTGGCGCCCTTCATCGACACGCCGTCGAGCAGCGGATTGGCGATGGCCTTTTCGGCGGCTTCGATCGCGCGGTTTTCACCATCGGACTCGCCTGTGCCCATCATGGCCTTGCCCATCTCGCTCATCACGGTGCGGACGTCGGCAAAGTCGAGATTGATAAGGCCGGGCATGACCATCAGATCGGTGATGCCGCGAACGCCCTGCTGCAGAACTTCGTCCGCCATGGCGAACGCTTCCTTGAACGTGGTCGAGGGGTTGGCGATCAGGAACAGGTTCTGGTTGGGGATGACGATCAGGGTATCGACGTGCTTCTGAAGTTCAGCAATGCCTGCTTCCGCAGCCTTCATGCGGCGCGACCCTTCAAAGCTGAAAGGCTTGGTGACGACGCCGACGGTCAGGATGCCGCGGTCACGTGCTGCCTTTGCAATGACGGGGGCCGCACCGGTGCCGGTGCCGCCGCCCATGCCGGCTGCGATGAAGCACATGTGGGAGCCTTCGAGCGCGCGCTCAACCTGTTCCAGTGCTTCTTCAGCTGCCGCGCGACCGATTTCAGGACGCGAACCAGCGCCGAGGCCCTGTGTGATCTTCAGACCAAGCTGAATGCGACGTTCGGCCGAGCTGCTGTTGAGCGCCTGCGCGTCGGTATTCGCGACGATAAAGTCCACACCCTGCACCGAGTTGGCGATCATGTTCGCCACAGCGTTGCCGCCTGCGCCACCGCAACCGATAACACTGATCCTTGGCTTTAACTCTTCCACTTCCGGTGCCATGAACTCAATCGACATTTTCCGTCTCCCCTGACCTAACTCCGACGGACGAAACCGCCCCCGGGACCTT
>JBBATT010000375.1:0-2478 GCA_040398605.1 Chakrabartia sp. | reverse complement strand
CCCTTTGTCGTTGTCCAGATCCCCACGCCATAAGAGGCGCCAGGCCGCGAGCAGGAGCAGCCCGTGGGAGAGGAACAGGGACAACATATCGATCATATCGCACCCGGCTTTAGATGCATCCGGTTGACGTCGCGTTAAGTCCTTTGTGGCAGGTATCGGCTCAAATTTGGCCAGTAATGAGCAGGACCGCGAGCGAGCGTGCGTATTCTTCACATCCTTGACCACAGCTTGCCGATGCATTCGGGCTATACATTCCGCACGCGGGCCATCCTGAAGGCCCAGCAGGAATTGGGCTGGGACGTGCGTGGGGTCACGGGGTTGCGTCACACAGAACATGGCCCCGATGTCGAAACGGCGGACGGCCTGACCTTCCATCGGACACGTGGGACGCCCCTGTCCGTGCCTGCTTTGCGCGAATGGTCCGAAGTCGCCGCTTTTGCGGAACGGATTGATGCGCTTGTGGAACATTATCGCCCGGATGTGCTGCACGCCCATTCGCCGGTGCTCAACGCGCTTGCGGGTTTGCAAGTCGCGCGCAAGCGGGGGTTGCCCTTCGTCTATGAAATCCGCGCCTTTTGGGAAGATGCAGCCGTCGGCAACGGGACAGGCAAGGAAGGGTCGCTTCGGTACCGCGCCACTAAGGCATTGGAGACTTGGGCTGTGCGGCGCGCCGATGCCGTGGTGGTCATCTGCGAAGGGTTGAAGGCGGATCTTGTGTCACGCGGAATTGATCCCGCGCGGATCACGGTCTCGCCCAATGGGGTGGACCTCCATTTGTTCGGCAACCCGCCGCCGCGTGACGCGGCACTAGCCAAGGAACTGGGGCTCGACGGGGCAGAGGTGGTCGGCTTCATCGGCAGCTTTTACGATTATGAAGGGCTGGATGATCTGATTGCCGCCATGCCGCGTCTGGTCGCGGCACGGCCTGAGGCTGCTTTGCTATTGGTCGGCGGCGGGCCAATGGAGCCAGCCCTTCGGGCGCAAGCTGCGGCATCACCGGTAGCTGACCGTATCCGCTTTGTCGGGCGTGTCCCGCATGATCAGGTCGAGCGCTATTACAGCCTTATCGATGTCCTTGCTTACCCGCGCAAGAAGATGCGGCTGACCGATCTAGTGACCCCGCTCAAGCCGTTGGAGGCGATGGCGCAGGGCAAGCTTGTGGCCGCGTCGGACGTTGGGGGACACCGGGAACTGATCACAGATGGCGAGACCGGCACTCTGTTCGCAGCGGACAGTCCCACCGCGATTGCCGGGTCGCTCTCCGGTTTGTTCAGCGCACCGGAAACTTGGGACGACCGCCGCGCCCGCGCCCGTGCTTTCGTTGAGAAAGAGCGTAACTGGGCGTCAAATATTCGTCGTTACGAAACTGTTTACCACCAGATTGCTAAAGGTGCTTGGAAATAGCCACAAAGGGGCGAACCCAAGTGTTGAAGCAAGTCCAGCGTCTGCCATTTGCGCCCGTCGTGGCGCTGATGTTTGCGGCTGTGGCGGCCATCCTCGTGCTGGCGACGCCTGTCTGGTTGCTGGAACATGCGGTGCTCGCAGTCGGTCTGCCCGATGTTTTGCCGGCTGCCGCTCCGCCTTTGGGGTCCAAGGCGCGCTTTCTTCTCGTGTTTCTGGCGAGTGGCGGTGCAGCTGTCCTCGCCCTCGTCGCGGCCTTCCCGTTCCGCAATGCCAAGTCGCGCAAGCCACAGGCGGTCACAGTTCAGCCTCTGCGTCGCGATGCAGATGAGACACCCATTTTCAACCGCCCTTCAGTCTTCGCAGCCCCCGTGCTGGAGGACGAGCCCAATCTGCCAAGCTTCCTCGCCCAGCCGCTGGCGCAACTGGCGCAAGAGGCCTTGCCCCCGTCCCAGAATGAGGATGAGCTGCTGCTCGATGCCTTGATGATCGTCGAGGAGGCGCCTGTTGCGCCTGCTCCGATGACGCCGGATGCCGTCTTCATGGAAGCCATCCATGTTGCTCTGGAAGATGTGCCGCTCGCCCCGTCGAGTCTGCCGCAAATGCCGGACATTTTCATCCAGCCCGAAACGGTGCTGCATCTGGCGCCGGCGCCGGTTCCGCCGCCTGCGGAGCCATTGGTGGAAGAAGATGCGCCGCGCTTGGCCCAGCGCCCCCGCATTGTGGAGCCGCGTGAGCCGACAATCGCCGAACTGATGGAGCGCTTTCAGCGTGGTCTTGAAACCTTGAAGCGGACGGACCCGCAGGCGCTGGAGGATGTGCCGTTGCGGGATGCGCTGACCCGGCTGGAGCGGATCGCGGTCGGCGGACGCTGAGGCCAGCGCCCGCCAGACCTGATTAGAAGAAGAGGCCGTAAATCACGTCGACCACGCGCCCGTTGCGCAGGTCGACGAGCAGGACGTCGTCATAATATCGAACCCAGCGATACGGCCCGTAAGCCGGCGGCAGGCGGTATTCATAGGGATCATTGATCCAATAGCGCTCGCTAAAGAACAGATCGTCAAGAAAGACCCCGAT
>JBBATT010000374.1:0-2493 GCA_040398605.1 Chakrabartia sp. | reverse complement strand
ATGGCCTCCTGCCAAGTGGTGGCCAGGATGGACAGGGGCGCGACGATCAGCGCGCGGAACTTGACGCCCTGGCGGCGGTGCATCTCCATGAGATAGTCGGCGGCCCACAGCGCGGACAGCGTCTTCATGCTGCCCATATCGTTCAGACAAAACGAGCGCGGGTGCAGCGCTAAGAAGTTCGCGGTCACGCGCTGGTGCGGCAGCACTTTCCAGCCGCGGTAGATCGGCCAGTCATAGCCGTGAATGTCCATGGGCGGCGGACACACATGGCCTGCCCTGCGTAGCCCCTGGAGGTTTGGGAGCGTGGCAGGGCAGGCGACAAGGCCACCGTCGACGCGACGCCCGCCCTCTACCGCCGCAAGAGTTGGCAGCGGGGCGTCGGTCTCGACGGCGACCAGTTGGTGTTCAGGCAGGTAGATCAAGCATCTTCCTTACGGTCTCAAGCCCCACAGAGTTTTCTACGGCGATCCCGCCGCCTGCCGCTGCGACTTCGCGCAGCACGCTGGCCTGACGCGGGGTCGACTTGTTGACACCGGGGCGCTTGGTCTCCACCGCATAGAACCGCCCTCTGTAGCAGAACAGCACGTCCACAGTCGCAGCGCCCAGCCCCATCGGCACAGGCCAATATTGGTACGCGCCGATCGCGTCCAGCAGCGCGCGCAGCTCGCGCTTGACGTCGCGCTCAATCACGCTTGCGCGCCTCCATGTACTCAGCGAACCGGATCAGCTTCTCGACATCGCTGCGATCAGCGACCACGGGGCAGCGGCACCGCCCGCAGCGATAGGGCTGGTTCATCGTGTCCTGGCACTGGCGCTTGGCCCCCGAGAGCTTAGCGGCCAAGTCGTCGATGCTCTCCAGCACGGCAGGCGGGAGGGTCATCAATTCAGCGTCGGCTTGTAAACCGCCCCTTCTGGAAGCTCCTGCCCGTTCGGGATCATCACGATGGCCTCGATGTGAGGGTAGGGAATGTAGAGCTGGCCGTTGTAATAGTAGCCGCGCTCGCGTATCTCCTGGCAGAACGTGCCGAGGTTGAAAACCGCGGGGTCTACGCCGAACTCGAACCATGCGTGCGCGCCCAGCGCGATGCGGACCTTGTGAGTGGGCTCAGTCATTTCTTCTCCAGAACGCAGGTGGCGGCCAAGTTCATGTACGCAGCGACTTCGTTAGCGATGCGCGCGTTGACAACACTCATTTGCTCGTGCTGCATCGCCGGGTAGGGTATGCCGGTCTGCTGCTCGTAAAAGTTCTCAAAAGACGGGAACGGCGTGCATACGAGAGCAACGGTTAAGGCCAGCATGTCAGCTCCTTTGACGCCATGTCATGTAGTGTTCGCAGTCCTTGACAGGGCAATAGTTGCAGAGCGGGTTGCGTGTCTTGCGCCAGTGGCCCGTCTCCGCGGCTTCCTGCGCCTCGGCCAACGTATACTTCGTGCCGTTGAGCCAGCGGTCGGTGTTCGTCAGGTCGTGCATCTCACCCAACCGGCTCTCGGCCAACCAGACATACGCCCCCTGGACGCGCTCGATGTCGGGGTAGTTGGCCTTGAGCAGGTAGGACTGCGCCATCAGCTCGCGCGGGTCATCCCGAACCTTGCCCGTTTTCCAATCAAACAGCAGCGCCGTGCCGGGACGCTTGATGAGTACGTCGACCACGCCGCGCCCGCGCGCGCTCCAGAAGTCCGCGGCCTGCCCCATCTCGTCAACGCCGAGCTTCAATTCGGCGACCGCGCCCATCGCGACCATGGGTGCGGCGAGTGGGCGATAGACCTCGGGCAGCGTCGAGACGTCACAAGCGCGGATCGCCGTCTCGAACGCCCGGTGGACATGGATGCCCAATTCCTGCTCCTTGGACTTCTGCTCCTTCGGCAGGTCTTTCGCCACGTATTTGCGATAGCCCTTCCACAGGCAGTTGCTCAGGTCTTGCAGCATTGTATGGGACCAGGGAGGGAGGGTCATCCGTAGGTCACTCCCAATTTACAGTCTGCGCCCAGCGGCAGGCCCGGCGCCCAGCTCGGCGTCGTCGCCATCACCGCTGCGATCTCGTCCTTGCGCGGGTTGTCCGCGGGTGTGAGCAGCCACACGTCATCATGACTCATGCCGACCACGGGCAGGCCCATCGCTTGGAACTTGACCATGGCTTCGGCGGTGATGATGCGCGAGAGCCACTGGATCACGTTCTCGACCAGCTTGGCCCCATACATCTTCTTCCAACCGTCGCGCGAGCGCACACGCCAGAACCGATCCCCGCTGTCTTCGTCAACGTGCCACTCCAGCGTCGAGTAGTCGAGCCACGTCCCGTTCGGATGGTAGAGCTTGCCGTCACGCCCGCTGAAAATGCACCAAATGAAAGTCTCTTTGTTGGCCAGCAGACGCAGCGCCTTCTCAGCCTCGCGCCAGAGCGCCACCACCATGGGGTGGGTCTTGCGATAGGCTTCCACAGCGCGCCCGGCGTCCGCGGCGGTGATGGCCAGCTTGCCTGCGCGCATCGCCTCGGCG
>JBBATT010000373.1:0-2508 GCA_040398605.1 Chakrabartia sp. | reverse complement strand
GTGATGGCCCGCGTGGCACCGGCATCAATCTTGCGCTTGAGGTTGTCGATGTCTGCCGCAGGGGACTGCGCCTCCGGATGCATCTCCGGATAGGCCGCCACCGAAATCTCAAACGGGGCCACATTCTTCAAGCCTGCAACCAGATCTGCAGCGGACGCATAGCCTTGCGGGTGCGGCTCAAACTTCTGGCCAATCTCAGGCGGATCGCCACGCAGCGCCACGATATGACGCACACCGGCCTCCCAATAATTACGGGCAACGTCTGCAATCTCGTCTTTGCTCGCAGCAACGCAGGTCAGGTGCGCAGCGGCAGGGACATTGGAGTCCTTGGAAATACGGGCGACGGTCCCGTGCGTGCGTTCCCGCGTGGAGCCACCGGCGCCATAGGTGACTGAGACGAACCGAGGGTTGAACGGCTCCAGCGTCTGAAATGTCTCCCAAAGCTGCTCTTCCATCCGCTCCGTCTTGGGCGGGAAAAATTCGAACGACACTTGCGCGTCACCGGCGAGATCCGCGAACAAGGGGGTGTCGAGCGCCCGGCGCGCTTCCTGCAAGCTGGCAAGCGACATGGTCATGCCGATACAACCCGCAAGCCGCTGCCCGCGGCCTTCCGTCCCAGCCACAATTTCACCGTCAGCTCATTGCCCGGAAGTTCGCGCACAGCCTCCAGCGTCAAACCGGAAGCCGCATACCACTGCCCCATCTGCTCATCTGAAAAGCCGAGGCGGGCATGGGCGTCCTGCGTTCGGAGTTCTTCATGGCTATGCGGCGCAAAGTCGACGATCAGCAGACGCCCGCCCGGTTTCACCAACCGTGCCACTTCTGCAAGGGCAGGCTCTGGTGCGGGCAGATAATGGAGGACCTGATGGAGCACGACAGTATCGCCGGCGCCATCGTCCAGCGGCAACGCCATGATATCTCCCTGCCGCAACTCCCACCCCTGGGACACAGCAGCGGTCAGCTTGCCGCGGGCGACACGCAACATTTCCGGGCTGCGATCAATCCCGATCGCATGATCAGCACGTGCGGACAGCAGTTCGATAATCCGGCCGGTCCCTGTACCAATGTCCACAAGCGTGCCAAGCGAGCCCGCCCCCAGCAAATCACGCATAGCGCCTTCCACTTCGCTTTCCGCGACATGGAGCGACCGGAGCGAATCCCAAAGATCGGCATGCGAAGCGAAATAGCGCTCGGCGGCCGCCGCACGGTCTGCGCGGACAGCGGCAAGACGGGCCGAATCCGCCACATGCCAATGGTCCTCCCCAAGCGACTCAAGCCAGACGTCAATGCCGTCAAAGAGCGGGGTGGTGATTGCTTTTGGTCCGGGGCCAATAAAGACCCAACTGCCTTCTTTACGCCGCTCAGCCACGCCCGCGTCGCATAAGATCTTAATGTGGCGGGAAACGCGGGGCTGGCTTTGCGCCAAAACCTGGGCCAATTCGCCCACCGAAAGTTCCATCGTCCGCAGCAATTGAACGATGCGGAGCCGAGTCGGATCCGCCAGTGCGCGGAAAATATCAAGCATCTTTGTCATGATATAAAGACATAAAGAATTCTTTATATTACGTCAAGTGCCGCCAACTATGTGACATTCTGGCGGCACGACAGGTCACTTACAGATCAGCAAGAAAGCGATTGCAAAGCCGAAATGGAGCCATTACGTCGACGTTGCCGGTCAGAATGGGTTTAGTACCCTGACGCCGGAGCCTGTTTTTCCGTCCTATTGGGAGGGGTTACCCATGAAAAAGTCGATCGTTCTTTCGTTTGTTCTCGCGGCCTCGATGGGCCTTGCTGCTTGTGGTGAAAAGGCCGCTGACGAAGCTGCTAACGCAGAAGCCTTGGCTGACAACACCATGGAAGCTGTTTCCAACGACGCCATGGGTGTCGTTGAAGACGCTGCCAACGCTGCTGGTTCGGCTACTGAAGCTGCCACCAACGCTGCTGATGCTGCTTCGACGGCTGCTGATGCTGCCAAGGATGCCGCTGGCGCTGCTGCAGAAGCTGCTGCCAACAAGATGTAATCTGGCCTTCGGGCTTGAGCATGTCTCGAAAGGGCTGCATCCCCAGAGGGTGCAGCCCTTTTTCGTATCTGGAGAACTGATCAGATGATGCCCGCCCGAACCCGCTGTGTCTGGCTTGCCCCCCTCCTTCTTCTTGCCAGTTGCGGTGCCGGCGAGGAACCTGCACCCGGCGGCGTGACGCAGAGCGAGAAGCAGGCGCTCGACGATGCGGCAGAGATGCTGGACAAGGCCAATAACGCCGCTGACCTGCCGCGCGATCCGGAACCGCCTAAGCCTTAAAAGCCTTCCCATAAAAAAGGGGCCGGAGATTTCTCCCCGGCCCCGTTCTTTTGTGCTTGGCGCTGGACCGGCGCGAAGTGAATTCGCGCCGTCGGACAACACGCTGTGCGGTTGCCGTCCGGGCCGGAGCGGTTACCGGGGCCAGCAATGCTGCCCCCGGCGCTCTCGGCCTTAGAAATCCATACCGCCCATGCCGCCCATGCCGCCC
>JBBATT010000372.1:0-2520 GCA_040398605.1 Chakrabartia sp. | reverse complement strand
GCAATTCTGGGGTCGGTGCGATGCGAGGGATCATGTCGACCAGATGCCCGTCATCAGGGATTTCGGTGTCCATATTGGGGTGAGGCCAATCGGTGCCCCACAGAACGCGATCCTGATAGTCCGCGACGAGTGGCGCAACAGCATTGGCAAAGGCATTCCATGGGTCACCTGCGCCGCCTTCCTTGATGGCGTCGAGCCGGTCAGGGCAAGTGGCCTTGAACCAGATGTCGTCCCTGCTGTCGAGGAAAGCGCGGAACGCCTTCATATCTGCACCATCGGGCCCCTGACGCACATCGGGGCGACCCATATGGTCGATCACGAGTGGCACGGGGATAGCGTCCATGAAGGGGCGGAGTTCGTCGAGAATGTCCGCTTCGAAATAGATCACGACATGCCAGCCCTTAGGCAGGCGTTGGGCGACCTCCAGAAATTTATCCTTGGGGGCATCATCCACGAGGCGTTTCAGGAAGTTGAAGCGGATGCCGCGGATGCCGCCGTCGTGCAGCGCCTGCAATTCGGCTTCGGAAATCGCTGGATCAACCACGGCCACGCCGCGCGCCTTGCCGTTTGACTTGGCGATGGCGTTCAACGTCGCATCATTATTGGTGCCATGGCAGCTGGCTTGCACAACGACATTGCGCGCAAAGCCAAGATGATCACGCAAGGAAAAAAGCATATCTGGATCAGCATCTTGCGGAAGATACTTCGCTTTCCCACTGAACGGAAAATCTGCCATCGGGCCAAACACATGGCAATGTGCGTCAATGGCACCGGCGGGCGGGGTGTAGTGTGGCTTGGAAGGGTTGGCGTGCCAGCTGACAATAGGATCGCTCATCCGAAAACAACTCCATCCATCAATTTGCGCGCCGTGCGCAGCAGAGCGGCGGTCTTCACCGCGCCTGTGTCATCCAATTCCAGCACGCAGCTCATCTCCCCCGTCGGGTGTTCAACTGACAGTGTCTTGCGATTGCCTTCGGGAATGTCCGAAACCTCGGCGGCTGGAGATCCGGGGATGAGGCAGGCTGTCGCCACGCTCACAGCGCCCAGCACGCCGATGGTCGCATGCGCGCGGTGCGGAATGAAGCTGCGGACGGTAACCGCGCCGCCATTTTTGGGCGGGGCAACGAGCATCATCTTGGGGACCGACTTGTCGGTGACGTCACCTAGGTTCATCCGCTCGCCAACAGCCAACCTGATCGCCTCAATCTTGGCTTTCAATTCGGTATTGGCGTCCAGACTGTCCCGGTCCTCATAGCCGGTAATGCCCAAATCTGCGGCCTTCATGACGACGCAGGGCATGCCATTGTCGATCAACGTCACGGGCACCCCATTGACGATATCGACCGCATTTCCGCTGGGAAGAAGCGCGCCGCAACTGGAGCCTGCGGTGTCGCGAAACTCGAGCGGGATGGGGGCGTGGGCACCCGGCACACCGTCAATCTTGGCCTCGCCCGCATAGGTGACGGTCCCGCCGGGTGTCTGGACGGTGGCAACGGCGACCTGGCCGGTATTTTCCATGAAGATCGCGACGCGCGTTTCATCGCCTGTTGGAGCCACCAGCCCACGCTCGATCGCGAATGGGCCAATGCCGGCAAGAATATTGCCGCAATTCTGTGCGTCGGTAACGATCGCCTGATCGACGAAGACCTGCAGGAACAGATAGTCGACGTCGATGCCCTCACGGGTCGACTTGGAGACGACGGCGACTTTGCTCGTCAGCGGGTCCGCACCACCCATGCCGTCAATTTGGCGCGGGTCTGGGGAACCCATGACGCCCAGCAGAAAGGCATCACGCGCGGCTGTATCTGCGGGCAGGTCGCTCTTGAGGAAGTAGCCGCCCTTGGACGTGCCGCCGCGCATCCACATGCAGGGCGCGGAGGAATTAGACATATTTCAGGCCCATTTCGGCAAGCTTCTCACGCATCTTGTACATGTCGAGGCCCAAAACGCCTGCACCCAACTTGGCCCGCTTTTCGCCTTCGTTCGCTTCACGCGCTTGTGCCGAGGCCAAGGTTTTAGCGGCCAAGGCAGCAGGGACGCACACCACGCCATCGTCGTCCGCCACGATCACGTCACCGGGGTGAATCAACATACCCGCACACACCACAGGAATGTTGACCGAGCCGATGGTGGCTTTGATGGTGCCTTTGCTGCTGATGGCTTTGCTCCACACGGGGAAGTTCATCTTGGTCAACTCTTTCACATCGCGAACACCGGCATCAATGATCAGCGCACGGGCACCGCGAGCTTGGAACGAGGTGGCCAACAAATCACCAAAGTACCCATCGGTGCACTCCGCCGTGATGGCGGCGACCACGATGTCGCCAGGTTGAATTTGTTCAGCGACCACGTGCATCATCCAGTTGTCACCGGGGTGCAGCAACACGGTCACTGCCGTGCCCGACACTTGCGCGCCAGCGTAGATGGTACGCATGTAAGGCTGCATCAACCCGACGCGGCCCATGGCTTCGTGCACGGTGGCTGAGCCAAGCGCGGCCAATGCGTCTGCCGTTGCGCGGT
>JBBATT010000371.1:0-2532 GCA_040398605.1 Chakrabartia sp. | reverse complement strand
ATGCACTTGAAAAGGTCGCCTGCCCCGGGCACGGCGCCTGCGGCGGCCAGTATACGGCCAACACGATGGCGTGCGTCGCCGAAGCCATTGGCCTTTCGCTCCCCAATTCCAACATGGCGCCCGCGCCTTACACCACGCGCGATCAGATTGCGCACGCAGCCGGCGTGCAAGTGATGGAACTCTTGGCCAAGAACATCCGCCCGCGTGACATTTGCACGATGGAAGCGTTTGAAAACGCCGCCCGTATTGTTGCGGCCACCGGTGGCTCCACCAACGGCGCGCTTCACTTGCCCGCCATGGCGCATGAGGCCGGGCTTGAGTTCGACCTGTTTGACGTCGCCGAAATCTTCAAGACGACGCAGTACATGGCGGACCTGAAGCCGGGCGGGAACTACGTCGCCAAGGACATGTACGAAGCCGGTGGCGTTTACATGTTGATGAAGTCGCTCCTGTCCGAAGGGCTGCTGCACGGCAATTGCCTGACCGTGACAGGCAAGACGCTTGGCGAGAATATCGACGAGATCACTTGGAACCCCGACCAGAAGGTCATCCACGCCGCGACCAAGCCACTGTCCCCGACAGGCGGTGTTGTCGGCCTAAAGGGCAGCCTTGCCCCTAATGGCGCGATCGTGAAGGTCGCTGGCATGCACCGTCTCCAGTTCAAGGGTCCGGCGCTGGTCTTTGATTGCGAAGAGGATGCCTTTGCCGCGGTTGAAAAGCGCGAGATCACCGAAGGGTCCGTCGTTGTCATCCGCTATGAAGGCCCCAAGGGCGGCCCCGGCATGCGCGAGATGCTGTCGACGACAGCGGCGCTCTATGGCCTTGGCATGGGCGAGAAGGTTGCCCTCATCACGGATGGCCGCTTCTCCGGCGCGACTCGTGGCTTCTGCATCGGCCATGTCGGCCCTGAAGCCGCCGATTGCGGCCCGATTGCTCTTGTCGAAAATGGCGATCTTATTGAAATCGACGCGGAAAAAGGCACCATCGATCTCCTCGTGGACGACCAAGTCCTTGAAGAGAGGCGAAAAGCCTGGACGCCGCGAGTGTCCGATTATGGGTCAGGTGCTTTGTGGCGCTATGCCCAGAATGTTGGCCCTGCCTATAAGGGTGCGGTAACGCATCCCGGGGGCAAGGCCGAAACTCATGTTTACGCGGACATCTAGTGCGCTTTTGATCGGCTTGACGCTCACCGCCTGTGGCGGTGCGTCTCCCAAGGATGAGGCCAAATTGCCAGCGGCAACCTCGCTTGCTGCTGCGGAGGCGGGCGTTGCCAAGGCCGCGGCGGATAATGGCCTCATCTCCTGTGCGGTGTCTGGTGCCAGCGTCTTTGCCGCGCGGTGTCAGGTAGAAACCGCGCAGACTAAAGAGGGCCTGATCCTCACACTGCGCCATCCCGATGGCGGGTTCCGCCGCCTGCTTGTCGTGAAGGACGGGCGCGGCGTCATCGCCGCCGACGGTGCGGACGCAGCATTGGTCAAGCCGATTGCCAACAACCTGATCGAAGTGGCCTTGGCCGGTGACACCTATCGCCTGCCTGCCACCGTCAAAGGGACGGCCAAGCCCTGAATTCCTTTCCTGCGACGCCGGTTTAGGCGTAAACGTTGTTCTATGATGCCTCCTCTTTCAGGATCTGTGCTGACGGCGGCCGAAATGCGGGCCGCCGAAGCAGCGGCAATGGCGACAGGCGTCAGCGTTGATACGCTGATGGAGCGGGCGGGCCTTGCCCTTGCCGAGGCTGTCTGGCGCTTTGGCGGCGGACGCAGCACGCTGATCCTATGTGGCCCCGGCAATAATGGAGGGGATGGATATGTCGCGGCCCGGCTTCTCCAAGCGCGGGGCTTGTCTGTCCGACTGGCGGCGCTAGCGCCCCCCATAACCGATGTGGCCAAGCGGGCAGCAGGGCATTGGCGCGGCCCGGTGGAAGGCTTGGCAGGGGCGGACCCTGCCCCTGTGATTGTCGATGCGATCTTTGGCACGGGCCTGTCCCGCGCCTTGGATGCTGATCTCGCCGCCACCTTGAAGCGGCTTCGGGCGGCTGCACGCCTGGTGATTGCCGCCGACGTCCCCAGCGGCGTTGCAACCGACAGTGGCGCGGACCTAGGGGCCATCCCAGCCGATGTTACCGTCGCGCTTGGCGCACTGAAGCCTGCCCATCTGCTGCAGCCCGCAGCGGCTTTGTGCGGCCATATTGTCTCCGCAGATATTGGCATAGCGGCGGCGAGCCTTTGGCAGGTGATTGCCCGCCCTGTGCTGAAGGCGCCGTCTGCTGCTGACCATAAGTATACGCGCGGTCTCGTCACAATCTTGTCGGGGGAGATGAAGGGGGCTGCCCGCCTTGTCGCCTCGGCGGCGGCGCGCTGTGGGGCGGGATATGTCGTTTTGGCCGGGAATCCGGAGGCGACGGGCATTCCTCTCTCCATCGTCCACCGGACGCGGGATGCGGCGCTCGCGGATGCACGGGTCTCGGCGATCATAGTTGGGCCCGGCCTTGGACGGACAGAAGCCGCTGAAGCCTCTGTTATGCAGGCGCTG
>JBBATT010000370.1:0-2532 GCA_040398605.1 Chakrabartia sp. | reverse complement strand
GCCCCTGCGGATATCGCTGGGGTAGGCGCTGATCTCGGCTCCTTGCGCGCTGGCCGTCGGGCTGATGTGGTCATCTGGGACGGCGATCCTCTGGAACTCACCTCAGGTGTTCAGGCGGTCTGGATTGACGGTGTGAAGCAGTCGCTCGTCAGCCGCCAGACGCGTCTACGGGATCGTTATGCGAACCCAACCGAAGGGGCGCTGCCAAACGCTTACGACCGATAGATGGGTTGGGCTCGCCAGTCCTGCTGTCGGGCCCTTTCCAAGCTGTCAGATTAAGCAAGCCCCTTTTACCCTGAGCTTGTCGAAGGGGCGTCCTTTGGCTGTGTACCCAAGCGGAAGGACAGGGCTTCGACAGGCTCAGCCCAAACGGCAATTGGATGCCAGTCCTCGTTGCCCGTTCATCACACTGTCAGCTAGGCACGTTAAACCGCACAACATAATGAAGAACAGCATCCCCTTCCTCCGTGCCTCAACAGGCGCGCTTGCGCTTATTCTAACGCTCTCTGCTGCCCGGGCGCAGCAGGCGGTGCCGCCTGCTGACGATGTTGGGGCTGACATCATCGTTACAGCGCCAAGGCTCGCCGGCTCGGTCGACGTCGATATTCCTGCCGATGTTGTCCTCGATGAGGCGGCGATCCAGAGCTATGGCGCCTCCAGCGTTACTGACCTCCTGTCCGCACTATCTGCCCAGACGCGGTCAGGCCGGGGGCGGGGAAATGGACCACCTGTCGTACTCGTCAATGGCAAACGCGTCTCAGGCTTTGCCGAGATTCGGGACTTGCCGTCTGAGGCGATCCAGCGGGTGGAAGTGCTGCCGGAAGACGTCGCGCTTCGCTATGGCTTCACCGCTGAACAGCGGGTTGTGAATTTCATCCTGAAAGACAAATTCTCCGCAATTACGCTGGAAGGGGAAGTCGGCGCGCCAACATCGGGCGGGCGGACCTCTATGGAAACCGAAGCAGGGCTGGTCCGTATCGGCAAACTCGGTCGCCTCAATATCGACACGGAATATACGCGCGCTGGCAAGATTCTTGAAAGCGAACGTGGCATCATTCCCGATGGCGCAGACGAGACGGCATATCGCACGCTGGCCCCGTCCAATGAGGCGTTCAAGCTTAACTCGGTGCTCAATCGCACATTTGCAGACGGCGTCAGCACGACGTTGAGCCTCCAGCATGATCGTGCAGATACAGTCTCTCTGTTTGGCATTTCACCCGGCAATGTCGGCGCGATTGACCCGCTGACGCGCAATGTTCGGACGCGTGCCTGGACGGGCGGGTTGACGCTGGATGGTCGGATTGACCGCTTCAACTGGACCGCGACCGCCAATGGAGAGCGCACGACAACGCGCGCGCTGACGGACCAGAACGTGGTCGCGCCATCAGGCCGGGATCTCGCAAAATCGCGCCTGTCCGTTGGCAATGCTTCTTGGTCGGTCACAGGGCCTTTGCTCGAATTGCCCGCAGGCCCGGTCACCACCAACATCCGCGCCGGGTTTGAGACGCGGAACATCGACAGCGCATCGGATAAAGCCGGTGTGCAGCGGACAGCCTCCATCAACCGTGATGAATCCAATGTGCGCGGCAATATCGACATTCCGCTCACCAGCCGCAGACGCGCGGTGGGGGACGTCATTGGCGATCTCTCTATCAACCTCAACGGCGGCTATCGGAAGCTTTCTGATTTCGGGGCGATCACGGCCTATGGCTATGGTCTCAATTGGTCGCCTTTGTCGGGCGTGACGTTGCTGGCCAGCATGGCAGTCGATCAGGCGGCGCCAAGTTCCACCCAATTGGGGGATCCGGCACTTTTGACGCCCAATGCGCTCGTCTATGATTTTGTACGCGGTGAAACAGCGATTGTGGCTTTGACGACGGGCGGCAACCCCTTGCTGCGCGCAGAAGAACGTCGCGATATGAAGCTGGGCCTGACCTATGAGCCCAAATGGCTCGATGGGTTGACGATGACGGCCAATTATTTCCGTAACCGCAGCACTGATCCACTGGCGGCCTTCCCGGCCCTGACCGCCGCAGTGCAAGCTGCCTTTCCGAGCCGGTTTGCGCGCGGTGGGAACGGGCAATTGGTTGCGGTGGATCAGCGGTCGATCAATTTCCTCGCCTCCCGCAGCGAACAATTGCGTTGGGGGTTAAGTTTCCAGAAATCCTTTGGCCAAGCAGGTGGTGGCCCGGGTGCGGGACCCGGCGCTGGACCGGGCGGGGGTGCAGCATCAGGGCGCGGACCAGGGGCAGGTGCGGGCGGTCCCCCGCCGGGAGGTGGCGGTCGCGGCTTTGGTTTTGGCCGACCGGGCGGCAATGGCGGGCGCTGGTCACTTTCCGCCTATCACACGATCAAGTTCGTAGACGAAGTAGACATTGCGCCGGGCCTCCCGACGCTTGATCTTCTCGGCGGGGATGCGACGGGCCAGTCGGGCGGCGCGCCGCGCCATGCCTTCGAACTGGAAGGGGGCTGGTTCAACAAAGGCATCGGCGTGCGCGTTAACGGTGCCCATCAGACGGCAACATCCGTTAA
>JBBATT010000369.1:0-2539 GCA_040398605.1 Chakrabartia sp. | reverse complement strand
TTTTTCCCCATGGGCAGCGCATTATGACGCAGAACTGGACCCCCGACAGCTGGACCGCGCACGAAGCCCGCCAGCTCCCGACCTATCCCGACGCTGATGCCCTGAAGGGCGCAACGGACACGCTTTCCAACTTTCCACCGCTCGTTTTTGCAGGCGAAGCACGCAGCCTCACGGCGGATTTGGCGCAGGTTGCAGCTGGCAAGGGCTTCCTGCTTCAGGGTGGCGATTGCGCCGAAAGCTTTGCCGAGTTTCACCCGAACAACATCCGCGACACCTTCAAGGTGCTCTTGCAGATGGCCGTGGTGCTGACCTTCTCGTCCAAGCTGCCGACCGTTAAGGTTGGCCGCATGGCAGGGCAATTCGCCAAGCCGCGCTCTGCCGATATGGAAGAGATCGGTGGCGTCACGCTGCCCTCCTATCGCGGAGACATCATCAACGACATCACGTTCGATGAAGCCGGCCGCATCCCTGATCCAGACCGCATGCTGCGCGCCTATTCGCAGTCGGCCGCGACGCTCAATCTGCTGCGCGCCTTTGCGCAGGGTGGCTATGCCAATCTCCATCAGGTCAATGCCTGGACGCATGATTTCATGGGCCGTTCGCCTTGGGCCAAGAAGTTCAAAGATGTGGCTGACCGCATCGGCGAAGCGCTCGACTTCATGGCGGCCTGCGGCATCGACCCCGACACTGCGCCCCAGCTGAAAGGCACCAGCTTTTACACCAGCCATGAAGCGCTGCTGCTGCCTTATGAGCAGGCATTGACGCGTCAGGATTCCCTGACAGGCGACTGGTACGACACGTCCGCGCATATGCTGTGGATTGGCGACCGGACCCGCTTTGTCGGGTCTTCCCACGTTGAGTATCTGCGCGGCATCGGCAATCCGATTGGCATGAAGTGCGGCCCGAGCCTTGAGCCGGACGCGCTGCTGCGCCTTCTCGATACGCTCAATCCAAACCGCGTCGCCGGGCGCATGACGCTCATCACGCGTTATGGCCATGACAAGATTGAGGCGCATCTGCCCGCCCTCGTCCGCGCGGTGAAGGCAGAAGGCCACCCGGTCGTCTGGTCGTGTGATCCCATGCACGGTAACGTCGTAAAGGCGAGCAATGGTTATAAGACCCGTCCGTTTGAACGCATCCTGGCCGAAGTGCGCGGCTTCTTTGCCGTCCACCGGGCGGAAGGCACGCATGGCGGGGGCATCCATATCGAAATGACCGGCCAGAACGTCACCGAATGCACGGGCGGCGCGATGGACGTGACGATGATGGATTTGGCCGACCGCTATCACACGCATTGCGACCCACGCCTGAATGCGGGCCAGTCGCTTGAGCTCGCCTTCCTGCTGGCAGAAATGCTGAATGAGGAACTGCGGACCCGCAGCGCGAACAGCGCCGCTGCCTGATCCGCAAATGAAAACGGCGTCGGTGACTGGGGGAGTGTCACCGACGCCGCAATCTACATGTGCCACCTAGGGTGAAGGTGGATGGTGCGACCCAATGAAGTGGGTGTACCTTCCCCCGCTTTTCGCGCCGATGGCGGCGAAGTTAACCCTTTGTCATGTTGAAACGCGCCCTTAGGCGTCAACGGAAAACAGCGTCGTTCCGCGATATTTTTCCAGATAGGGCTCAAACAGCGGGCAGATGGAAAATTCCCCATCGGCCATCACAATGTCAGCCATGCCATCTACCTTGAAGGTCGCGATCTTCTCTTCGCGCGGCGGCGCACCGTTCTTTGAGATAGGCACGGCGTCGAGATAGACCAGATCCCGCCTTGTGTAGAGAATGTGCGGCGCGAGGATAAACGACGTACCGTTATAGGTGGAGGCAATCACACGCTTGGTGGCGATCGCTTCAAGGATGGCGCGGTTTGCAGTCATACACGTATGATTCCCCGAACTGTCGGCCAGCGCAACAAAATTGTGCGGCGCAGCATGAAAATGTCATCCTATTCGCAATCACCAGGCCTCTGCTCTGCTTCCGTCGGCTGCACCGACGCGCTATGCCGTGTCCAAATCAGGAGGCAAGCACATGACGATCAACCGGTTTTTCCTTGCAGCTGCATGTATTGGCCTGACCGCCGCGCTGACCCCTGCATGGTCTGCACCGACGGCCGAGAGCCGCGCCTATCAGCCGGTTGATCTCTATGCGCTGGAATATGCCGCCGACCCGCAGATCTCGCCCGACGGTCGCCAGATCGCCTATGTCCGCCGCAGCTTTGACATCATGTCGGATCGTGCCCGCGCCAACATCTGGATCGTCGATGTGGCAACGGGCGAACACCGCCCGCTCCTTTCTGGTGCCGCAAGCTATTCCAGCCCGCGCTGGTCAGCCGATGGAAAGCGCCTTGCCTATGTCTCCGCTTCTGAAGGCAGTGCGCAAATCTACATCCGCTGGATGGACACCGGCGCCACAGCGCGCGTGACCAATGTCAGCCAAGGACCCGGAGGCCTCAGATGGTCACCCGATGGCAAACAATTGGCGTTTGCGATGTTCGTGCCAGGGGAGGGCAAGTCCTTTGCGTCCATGCCTGCCGCACCGG
>JBBATT010000368.1:0-2540 GCA_040398605.1 Chakrabartia sp. | reverse complement strand
GGAAGTGCATCTCAATCTTGATGACGCCATCGCCTTGGCAGGCTTCGCAGCGCCCGCCCTTCACGTTGAACGAGAAGCGGCCTGGCTTGTATCCGCGCGCCTGCGCCTCGGGGAGGCCGGCAAACCAGTCGCGAATGTTAGTGAAGGCACCTGTGTAAGTCGCAGGGTTTGATCGCGGCGTGCGGCCGATGGGGGACTGGTCAATATCGATGACCTTGTCGAGAAATTGCAGGCCTTCGATCTTTTCATGCTTGCCCGCGACGATCCGCGCGCCGTTCAATTGCCGCGCGGCGCTGGCGTAAAGCGTGTCGATCGTGAAGCTCGATTTGCCCGAACCGGAAACGCCGGTGACGCAGGTAAAGGTGCCAAGCGGGATTGAGGCGCTGACGTTGCGCAGGTTGTTCTCCCGCGCGCCTTTCACGGTCAGCTTCTTGCCTGTGCCTTTGCGGCGTTTGGCAGGGACAGGGATTTCGCGTCGGCCGGTCAAATAATCGGCGGTCAGGCTGCCCTCCGCCGCCTCGATATCGGCAAGCGACCCTTGGGCCACGATGACGCCGCCATGGACGCCGGCTCCCGGGCCCATATCGATGATATAGTCGGCATGGCGGATAGCGTCTTCATCATGCTCAACGACAATAACGGTATTGCCGAGATCTCGCAGTCGCTGCAGCGTGGCGAGCAGCATGTCATTGTCGCGCTGGTGCAGGCCGATGGACGGCTCATCAAGGACATAAAGCACGCCCGACAGGCCGGACCCGATTTGCGAGGCGAGGCGGATGCGCTGGCTCTCTCCGCCGGACAAGGTGCCCGATGTGCGGTTGAGATTGAGATAGTCCAGCCCGACATTGTTCAGGAAGCCGAGCCGCTCGTTGATTTCCTTCAAAATCGCCTTGGCGATCTGCTGGTGCTGGGGCGTCAGCTTTTCTGCCAGCGCCCCGAACCAAGCGACGGCATCGACGACGGAAAGCCGCGTCGCATCGCTGATCGTTGATCCGGCGATCTTCACGCACAGCGCTTCCAGCTTCAGCCGGTCGCCATGGCACGCCTCACACGGGGCTGCGCTTTGATATTTGGACAGCTCTTCGCGCATCCATGCGCTCTCGGTCTGGAGCAGGCGACGGTTGAGGTTGCCGATGACGCCGTTGAACTGCTTGTGGACGTCATAGCTCTTGCGGCCGTCCTGAAAGGTCAGTCGGATGATCTCCAGCGAGCCGTTGAGCAGGATGTCTTTAAACTCTGCGGACAGATCCTTCCAAGGCGTCGTCAGGCTGAATTCAAAATGGCGCGCAACCGAAGACAGCACCTGCATATAATAGGGGCTGGGCGGGTTGGATTTCGCCCAGGGCACAATGGCGCCGTCCTTGATCGACAGGCTCTCATTCGGGACGACAAGTTCGGGATCAAAATAGAGCTTCTCGCCCAATCCGTCACAGACTGGGCAGGCCCCTTGCGGCGCGTTGAACGAAAAGAGGCGCGGCGCAATTTCTTCAATGGTGAAGCCGGAGACGGGGCAGGCGAACTTTTCGGAAAAGACGATGCGGCCTTCGGGCGCGTTGTCGCCAAGGACTGTCTTTTCCCCTTCCCGCTTGCGGGGGGGGCTAGGGGAGGGCGTGTCGCGCGCTTCGGGCCCACCCCCGTCCCCTCCCGCAGGCGGGAGGGGGGAGGGATCAGCCGGATCGACAAAGGTCAACCCGTCGGCCAGCTTCAGGGCTGTCTCAAAGCTGTCGGCCAGCCGTGTCTCAATGCCTTCGCGCACGACGATGCGGTCGACGACGACTTCAAGGTCGTGCTTATACTTTTTGTCGAGGGCAGGGGCCTCATCAATCTCGTAGAATTCGCCATCAATGCGGACGCGGGTGAAGCCCGCCTTCTGCCATTCGGCGAGTTCCTTGCGATATTCTCCCTTGCGACCGCGCACGACGGGCGCGAGCAGATAAAGCCGCGTGCCTTCCGGCAGGGCCATGACCCGGTCAACCATCTGGCTGACAGTCTGCGCCGAGATCGGCAGGCCGGTGGCGGGTGAATAGGGTGTTCCGACCCGCGCCCAGAGCAGGCGCATATAATCGTAGATTTCCGTGACCGTCGCGACGGTCGAACGCGGGTTCTTGCTCGTCGTCTTCTGTTCGATGCTGATCGCAGGCGACAGGCCTTCAATGTGGTCCACGTCCGGCTTCTGCATCATTTCCAGAAACTGGCGCGCATAAGCCGATAGCGATTCAACGTAGCGGCGTTGGCCTTCGGCATAGATGGTATCAAAGGCGAGGCTCGACTTGCCTGAGCCGGACAGACCGGTGATGACCGTCAACGTGTCGCGCGGAATATCGACGTCCACGCTCTTGAGATTGTGCTCGCGGGCGCCCCGCACCTGAATGTGTGTCAGCATGGACAGTCTGTTCCATATTTGTTCGACGCAGGCAAGTGCCCGGTGCAGGGTAAGAATCGGGCAAGCGATCGTCGCTGCACCGGCGATATGGGATCGACCGGTTGGGTGGCAAGGGAAGCTTTGGCAACGTGTCCTTTGGGACGGTGCTTTGGATCAG
>JBBATT010000367.1:0-2561 GCA_040398605.1 Chakrabartia sp. | reverse complement strand
TTATCCAGAGTGGTGTTGAAGCCCTTTCAGTCCGGCGGCTTTGTGCTTAGGCTGGTTCCATGATCCGATCCCTCCTTGCGGCGATTCTGGTCGCCCTTCCGTCCGCTGCCCTTGCGCAGGCGAATAGCTGCATCGTGCCCGATGCCTTGCCGGAGCTTCGCGTGGACGCGCCACCGCCGGGCGAAATCCGCAAGGTGCCAGTGACGGGCTATCTTCTGTCGCTGTCATGGTCCCCGCAATATTGCCGCGACAAGCAAAGCAGTGCGCCGGATGCCAGCCAGTGCGGGAAGGACACCCGCTTCGGCTTTATCCTGCACGGTCTTTGGCCTGAAGGGGATCGGCAGATTGACCCGGCCTGGTGTGGAGAGGCCAAGCCGCTCGATGCAGGTCTTGTGAAGCAGCATTTCTGCATGACGCCGTCTGCCCGATTGTTGCAGCATGAATGGGCGAAGCACGGCACCTGTATGGCCGATAAGCCCGATCGCTATTTCCGCGCCGCCTACATCCTCTACCGCGCGGTGCGCTTCCCCGACATGAACGCTTTGTCGCGGCGGGGCGTGATGACGGGCGCGTTTGCATCTGAATTTGCGCGGATCAACCGCGGCATGACACCTGCCATGGTCCGCATCATGACCACGCCCGGAAATTGGCTGAAGGAAGTGCGCATCTGCATGGACACAGCGTTTAAGCCCCGCCCCTGCCCAAAGGGAGAGCCAACGGCCCCGCCCAAACGTCGCCTCAGCATCTGGCGGGATGAACGGTAGGCGGCTTCCGACCCCCTCGTCACCCCCAGCTGTCATTCCCGCGCAAGCGGGAATCCATGGGCACCTCAAAACATCGACGGGATTCCCGCTTTCTCGGGAATGACATTGGGAGGCGAGCGCAGGCTTGCTGCCCTATTGATCAATCACCGCCGTCGCCGGATGATGTTTATCCAGATGTTTTTTGATGAGCTTCAAATTGCGGGTGTTTGACCGGAAAAAGAAGTCAGGGATAGCACCGACAAAGGGGATGACACCCAGCAGCGCGTCAAAGCCGATATTGCCGGCCATCCGCACCATGGTGGTTTTGGACATGCCGAGGTTGCGCGCCTCCCAGGCGAGGTAGCTTCCCATCACAGCGGCCACAATCGTCCCGCCGGGCAGGAAATCCAGCAGGACGTCCATGCCGACGCGTTTGTTTGTCCCGGGGATGACGAACAGCCCTTCGAGCAGCCGCTCAAGGCCTTCAAGGCGCCGCCGCACCGCTGCCGGGTGGCGCCCCGCAAAGTCGGACGGATCAATCTTCATCTTGCGCGCGGCGGTCATCAGAAACTCCTCTGGCCCTCAATATAGGCAGGCACCGCGCTGATACTAGTTGCCCGCCTGCTCAAGCCGATTGAGCGGGTGTATGGCGACACCATTGTCGGCATAGCCGAGCAGGCGCGGCGCGACGAGTGACCAGCGCAGCGGCACGGCAATCGGAATATAGAGCTGATCATCAGCGAGTGACTGGTCCGCCTCCGCAATCAGGCGGGGCCGTTCTTCGGGCTTGGCGCGGCGCATGATGGATAGAGTGTTCGTGGCCATCTGGCTGCACAGGGGCAGGCCGGGGCAGCGGAAGCGGCTGACATACCAGGTGGCAACGGGAATTGGGGCGACGGCGTCGATCAAGCGCAGGTCGGCTGCTTCGTTGCGCCCCACGCGCAGCGCGCGCACGCCAATTTGTCGCCAGTCTGCTGCCAGCTGGGCAAAAAGCAGCCGTCCTCCCGGTCCATCGGGCAGGGCAACCCGCAGTGTGATGCCCGACGCGCTGATGAGGCGACGGGCGCGGTCCAGTCGTGCAGGGCGGTCCAGCGCGGCCCAGTCCGGCACGGCCTGAATGAAGGTGCCAATGGGGGCAGGCAGCATCGCTTCTGTCGCGGCCCAGCCGGGAAGGGCATAACGTTGCACAAAGGCGGTGCGGTTGATCGCCATGGCAAGCGCGCGCCGGACGTCACGATCCGCAATGGGGCCATCGGCCCGCGCGGGCACAAGGCCCAATAGGCCGGGCACAGTATCGCGGCGGATCTGGCGTGGGTTGATCCCGCTCGCCTGCGCCAGAGGATAGGAGTTAAAAGTGCCACCCAGAACCAAATCCGCATCGCCTGTGGCAAAACGGGCGACCGCCATTGGCGCCTCTTCTCCACGCACCCGCCGTTCCATGCGTTGCAGAACATCCTCGTCTATGTCCTCCGACGTGTCGGGCACGATCGGCCGGAGCACTGTGGATCGAGGCAGCGGTCGATAGATTCGGTAGGGCCCGGTGCCGCGTCCCTTTTTCAACACGCCCATTTCCGGTTGGGCCAGCAATTGCAGCAAATTCCCCTGCGGTTCGGACAAGCGGATTTCCAGCACAGTGTCCGTCATGGCCACGATTTCGGTCACTGGCCCGAACATCGGCTTCAAAACATTGCGACTTTGCAGAGAGAGCGAATTGCGCAAGCTCTTTGCAACCTGCGCTGCTGTCACCTCTGTGCCGTCGGACCATTTGGCGCGGCGCAGGCGGAAGATGTAGCTCAGCCCGTCATCGGTGACGATCCA
>JBBATT010000366.1:0-2572 GCA_040398605.1 Chakrabartia sp. | reverse complement strand
GACAACGCCACTGCCGCCGCCTCAGCCGGCCAAGACTGTCTCCATGATCATCAAAATGCCAACGGCGGATACACTCTTACGACTCATACAAAACCCCACCGGACGCCGCCAAGAATAAGGCATTCCGCGCGCTAACGCCGCATCAAAGATACCTCCAAGTTGGTGGCATTTACAGACGATAAGTGCGTTAACGGCAGCGGGTGCTTTAAGTTTGCAGTGCGTATGGCTAAGGGCGGGCCATGCCCCCTGCGCTGAGCCATATCGACACGTGGATCTTTGATCTCGACAACACGCTGTACCCCGCGTCATGCGACCTTTTTGCGTTGATTGATGCGCGGATGAACGCCTATCTTCGCAATCTGTTTAGCGTTGATGAGACGGAAGCCCACCGCATCCAGAAACAATATTTTCGCGATCACGGGACGACGCTGTCCGGCCTGATGTCCCAGCATGGCACAGACCCGCACCATTTTCTGGACTTCGTCCATGATATCGAGATGGACCGCGTGTCCGCCAATCCGGATTTGAAAGACGCGCTGATGGCGCTGCCCGGCCGCCGCTTGGTCTTCACCAATGGCGATGTGCCCTATGCGGAACGCGTTCTTGGGGCTTTGGGCCTGGAAAGCTGCTTTGAAGCGGTGCACGATATTCACATGATGGACTATCAGCCCAAGCCAGATCCCAAGGCCTATGACGGATTTTGCAAGGCATGGGGCGTCACGCCGACCACCGCGCTGTTCGCCGAAGACATGGCCCGCAATTTGAAGCCCGCCAAGGACATTGGCATGACAACACTTTGGGTCAATAACGGCTCAGAACAAGCCAATGGGGAGGCGTGCCCTTCCTTCATTGACCATGAAACTCATGAAATCACCGCCTGGCTTTCCGGGCTTTCACGACAGGATCACGCATGACCACGCTTGAACAGACCATCGAAGCCCTTTGGGATGACCGCGACAGCCTTTCGCCCGCAACAACCGGCGACGCGCGCGATGCTGTGATTGCCGCACTCAACCTGCTCGACAGCGGCGAACGCCGCGTCGCGGAAAAGGTGGATGGCCATTGGCAGGTCAATCAGTGGCTCAAAAAGGCCGTGCTCCTGTCCTTCCGCATCAATGATATGGAAGCCATCCCCGGCGGCCCCGGCGGCGCGCCTTGGTGGGACAAGGTGCCTTCCAAGTTTGAAGGCTGGGATGAGACCCGCTTCCGTGAAGCTGGCTTCCGCGCCGTGCCCGGTTCCATCGTCCGCCGCGGCGCGCATATCGCCAAGAACGTTGTCCTGATGCCTAGCTTCGTGAACCTTGGCGCGTCAGTTGGCGAAGGCACGATGGTTGATACCTGGGCGACCGTCGGCAGTTGCGCGCAGATCGGCAAGAACGTCCATTTGTCCGGCGGCGTCGGCATTGGCGGCGTGCTCGAGCCGCTTCAGGCAGGCCCCGTCATCATCGAAGATAATTGCTTCATCGGCGCACGCTCCGAAGTTGTCGAAGGCGTTGTGGTCGAGGAAGGCGCTGTGCTCGCCATGGGCGTGTTCCTCTCCTCCACCTCCAAGATCATCGACCGCGCAACGGGCGAAATCTTTGTTGGCCGTGTGCCGTCCTATTCGGTCGTCGTCCCCGGCGCGCTGCCCGGCAAGCCGCTGCCCGATGGCACGCCCGGCCCGAGCCTGTCCTGCGCCGTCATCGTGAAACGTGTCGATGCCCAAACGCGGGCAAAGACGGCGATCAATGAGTTGCTGCGGGATTGAGGTTGACCCTCCTGTTCATCGTCACCCTGAACTTGTTTCAGGGTCCATGCATCGCGGTCATTCATTTGCACTCTGGAGGCATGGATGCTGAAACAAGGTGAGCATGACGAAGTAAGGAAGGGAAACCACCCATGACCAAAACCACCGACTTCATCGTCATTGGCGGCGGCATTGCGGGGCTCTCCGTAGCCGCCCGCCTCGCTGAACATGGGCAAGTTGTGGTGCTCGAAGCGGAAGAGGCTGTGGGCTATCACAGTTCAGGCCGAAGCGCGGCCTTCTATCACTTCGGTCTCGGCAACCCTTTGGTGCGCGGGCTGACGGCGTGGAGCCGCCCCTTCTTTGACGCGCCGCCCGAAGGGTTCACGGATGTCCCCCTCGCCACGCCAAAGCCTGCCTTGTTCATCGCCACGCAGGAAATGCTGCCCGAACTCGAAGCCCTCGGCGCGGAGATGCGTCGATTTACAGATACGGTCGAGGATGCGGACGAGGCCAAGATGCGCGCGCTCTGCCCGCTGCTGAAATTCGGCGACGACGCCATCGTCGCAGGACTTGTCGATCATGGCGGCCGCAGTCTGGATGCCGATGCGCTGTTGCAGGGCTTTGCCCGCAAAGCCCGCAGCCATGGCACCGTCCTTGTCCGCCACCGCGTCGCCACCCTCACCCGCCAAGGCAGCGATTGGACCGCGACCACCGAGGCTGGTGACAGTTACTCAGCCCCCATCATCGTCAATGCGGCAGGATCATGGGCGGACCGGATTGCGGGCCTCGCCGGCGTCCAGCCCATCGGCCTCCAGCCAAAGCGCCGCACGATCATCGTCTTTGATC
>JBBATT010000365.1:0-2576 GCA_040398605.1 Chakrabartia sp. | reverse complement strand
AGGCGCAGCGGCACCCTTCGTCATCTTCGGGTGGGCAGCGTTCCACTCGGCCTGGAACGACTCCCACTCGGCCTTGTTCTTCTCGCGGTACTGGGAGGCAAAGCGGGGCATGACACCCTGCTTGTTCTCGGCGGCCTCCTTGAACGCGCTGTAGTCGAGCGCGTGCTCCTCAGAGACCTTCTTGCCGAAGTCGGCCCACGCCGTGCCCTGGCTCGCGCGCTTGGGCTTCTTCTCCTTCTTCTCCTTCTTGTCCTTGCTGTCAGTCGAATCCATGGAGAGGATGCGGCTGTCGACGACCGTGCGGAGGGCACGGAGCTGCTCGAGGGACATGGTGGTGCAGTCAATGCTAGACATTTTCGATGGGATTGCTATATCGTATCGATTGGGGTACCTATACTACATGTCTCGAGGCGGTTCAATTTTTTTTCGGTCTGGTACCCCATATGGAAATTGATTTTGGTCCAACTGCCACAGGCAGGGGCTATGCCTTAGGCTTCAGCCACTATGCCACAGGCAGGGGCTATGCCTTACGGTTACATGAAAAAGGGGAACCCTCTCTCTTTCGTTGCTTTGGTTGTTGCGTATTCGGCTTAGCTTCCTGCTCGCTGTCAGTCATGTTGGGTACCCATCCCCTGAAAGACCCCACTACCGGTGCTCATTGCTCTCGCTCTATACGACTTTTCTTTATAAATCATTCAGGTCGACCTCCTCGTCGTCCCAGTTGTCCTTGGACGTCTCGGCGAAGAACTGCTTCAGCTCGGCCACGCGGCGCGCCGCTGCTGCCTCTGCCACTGCAGCCATCTCCACCTGGCTATGTGCCAGAGCCACAGGAAGAGCCACAGCGGCCACGGGAAGAGCCACCGTGCCGCCGCCGCTCATGGTCACCGCGATCGCCTTGCAGTCCCGCCACTTCTTGAAGCGCTCGTAGTCGAGGTCGCTCAGGAGCGTCGGGTCCGACACATCGCCGAGGACCACGCTGCCGTCGAGGCCGCCCGAGCGGCCAGCGGCGAGGCTAGCCATGCGGCTCGCGATAGAGCGCTGGGTCTCCGCGGCCTTGCGCGCCTCGCGCACGCCACCACGCACATCGGCCGCGCCCTTCTCCCAGAAGTCCTCGCTCTCCTCAAAGAGGTCATCCTCCGCAGCAGCAGAGGACTCCGCCGCGCCTGCCGTTGTGGCGAAGCGCAGGACGTCGGCAGGCAAGTGCCCCGCCTTGACAAGCTGCTTGGCCTCCGAGTCGTTGTCGATGCGCGCGACAATTTCCCACGGGAGCTCCGCACGCCGGTCGCCATCGGGGCGCTGCAGCCCCTCGACGATGACCACCTGGCCGACAGAGATGCGCATGGTGCCCTTGGTGAAGAGGCCGCGGGGCGTGCCGACGACCTTCTTGCCGCCCGTGAGGACCAGCTGGAACTGCGCACGCCCGAGGCCCTTGGACACCGCTGCGAAGACAGTGCCGCTGGAGGCAGACCTAATCTGCTTCTGGTTCTGGTACAGCGCCGCCGCGCTCTTCTTGATGTTCGCACACTTGGGCATTGTAGATGCTCTGGTGTTAAGTTGCTATTACCTGGGGTACCAGACGACTACGCAAAAAAGGTGTTCAATTTTTTTTGCCAGACCCCTTGTCTCCAAATTGAATGGGATTCCAACTGCCACTAGCGTGGGGGGCTAGAGGACATGCGCTCGCCCTTGGACTTCGCTGCGCGCACGGCTTTCCTGAACGCTTTCCGTGCCTGGAACGCTGCGAAACCGGCGGCCTTGGCTGCCAACTTCTCTGGCGAGACCACCTTAGCCGGTTTAGCCTCCCGCTTCTTCCGCTCTTGAATGATTGTGCGAAACTGGTTCTTTGGCATCGTGTCTACTATAGGTACTATGGCTACCCAAGATACAGTGTTCAATTTTATTCCGCATCCATCCTGCTCTTGAGCGTTCAAGAGGCCACGTGAAAAAGGCGCAGCCTGTGCTGCGTCCTCTTAGATTGTTTGCAAAAGGTCTATAGCTTCCATCACGCTGCCAGACATCTTAGCGCTCGAGGACGGCCGTCCGATTGCTGTGTCTGTCCCCACTACTGGTGCTCATTGCTCTTACCTCTCGACTTTTTCGTTGTATTGAATTGTTGTTAGCTCTTTGTTCTTTACTTGCTTACCCAGCTGCTGCGCGGCCTCTTCGACTGGCCCTGGTTGCTCGGGTTGAGCGGCGGGCGTGCACCCTTGAGGTCCGCGAACCGCGAGGTGGCCTCCTGCCCAGCGACGATGAACGCCTGGCGCACACGGTCGTAGCCCAGGGTGCCGTTGCAGGCGCTGGCCCACTGCGGCTCGTCGGGGTGGATGTAGATGCACGTGCCGTGCTGCTCGTGGTTCCAGCAGCCAGCCAGCTTCTCCCCGCAGGGCGAAGAGTGCTCGCCGGCCTTTGCCAGGCGCGTGATAAGCGCGCCCGTGCCGGCCATGTGCCCGTCGCGGCGGCGCTCCATGCCCTCCTCACGGACAATCTGCGCCGTGCAGACTTCCTGGCCCGCCGCCAGCTTGGAAGAGCAGCGCGCGCAGGTGCTGCAGAAAGATTGCGCACGTCTCGTCGGAGCG
>JBBATT010000364.1:1501-2597 GCA_040398605.1 Chakrabartia sp. | reverse complement strand
CCCGGACATCCGCACTGCATGACAAGCCCCGCAAGTGCCATCGTTTCGGTAGGCAACAAACGATGTATTCTAGCGCCCGGATTCCCCGGTGAGTGATCGGACCGCCTTCTTGCGGTTGTAACCAGTGTATCGCAGTCAATGGTAGAACGACAGAGCGCGCGGTGCCATTGCCGCATGATGGACAAGTGCCGGTTGAGTTGACAAACTCCAAACCTTTCGGTCGCCGACAATGATAACACCGAAACGGCATCCTCATGACATCCCCGCCGGGTCATTGAACTTTTGAACTCTGCGGCAATCGCCAAACCTCAAGGTATTGATGATGCCATGAATGCGACCGCGCTTTTCATCCGAACTGAACCAATGACGGCTGGCAAACTCCAATTCGCCGCAACCTTGATACACCAATGGTTCCGTAAAACCGGTGGATGGGAAATTCTCGGCAGCCAAGATGTTGTTGGCCCGGCGGATGACACGATGATCGCAACTGTCTTGATGGATGCACAACCGAACCCGGCCGATTAAGTCGTTCATGCTGGCCCGCAACGCTTCAGTATCGGTCGAAGTGACCCAATCGCCCCAACGGTCGAACGGATACTGACCATTAGCCCGCATAGTGATAGTGACGTTGACCGAGAAATACTCACTCAATCCTTTCATCGGGCGACGGTCGCCGCGTGTCGCCCCCTGCCAAACCCCAATGAACATTTCGCCGCATGACCCCGGCGGTTTGCCGCGTTCGGGTGCGATCCAACAATGTTTGCGGTCCAACCCCAAGCCCGGAGCATCCGGATCAGTGGTTGCCGTGTTCAATTGCTGAACAACTGCCAGTAATAGCGCCCGTTCGCTCAAACGTTCCCCTTCATGTACTCGACCAGCTTATCCGGTTCATAACTCTCAACAAACCGGTACCGGCCATCGTTGCTGCGGTCATATCTGACCAGCCGTTTTTGGATCTTGCTCCACACCGCCAAGGATGGCCCTTCGATGATGTTGACGATCGCGCCGTCCATTGGCCCGCCGTGCAACTCGACTCTACCGGCTGACAATGGCCACCGCCACTTCTAAAGCGCCGCTGGCAGCCACTTCCTTCCAG
>JBBATT010000364.1:0-1491 GCA_040398605.1 Chakrabartia sp. | reverse complement strand
GCCACCATTGTTGCGGCCAGTTTTCAACCTTGGGCCAGAACCTCCGTTGCGGAAGTCGATCCGTACCATCCGCCTTCTTCTGCCGGGGTTCGTCCGAGTGATGGAAAATAGCGTGTTTGATATTGGTACCAACGATCACTTCGCCCGGCCGAACCTCTAAATGTCCATCCGGTCGAAGTTCCCCGGAAACCCCAGGCGACAAACTGTTCAAGGTTCGCCCGGTATCCCGCAAAATCTCCAACGCCTGAACCGCTTTCACCAAGTCCAACCGCGCCTTCCGGGCTTTGCGGAGACGGAACCCGGCAAGTTGCGTGGCTTGCTTGCTCCGTTCCCGGCGAAGGCCAGTAGTGAACTCCCGGCGAACGTCGGCACCGGTGCGGTACCGTTCCCGCTCGTATTGGCCCTTTACGCGACGTTTGCCGCTCTGACGGCCAATCGCCTCAAGATATTGTTTGTGGGCTTCCTTGTACGTTTTTAGGGCTTCCCTGACCTTGCGTTCCGCCCGGCGGATTCTGGCCCGGTTCGCCGCCTTGCGTCCCCGCGTCTTGGGATTCTTGTTCAGCCGCCCCGCGATGGTCGATGGGGCCAACGGTGCCCATTTCATTCCGGATTCGTCAGTGCCGCCTCTGGCCTTCACCACATAGGCATCCCGGATCAAACCCATAGCGGTCACACCCAACCGCAACGCCATTCCCTTGGCCGCATCGTAGCCAGCCGGATTCTGGCCGGTGATGAAGGCAGGCAAGTCAATGACTTGCCTGCGGATTTCATCAACGTTCCCGCGAACGTAAATCGTTCGGTCAGTTGTCATGAAATCGAACCTTCACTCCTTGCGACATACTCCAAAATGATTTGACCGTTAGCGCCTTCGCCGTGATGGGAGTCGCCGCCATAATTACCACCACCGCCGCCGCCGGGTGCTATGCCACTTTGTGCCGTGGTTGCGTTGTCCCAAGTTCCGCCGTATCCACCGGTACCAACGCCGCTTTCCCCACCATCGCCGCCGGTACCGCCCAATCCGCCAGTGCCGCCGCTACTTCCGCCATTGCCACCGGTATTACCGCCGCCCGCCGGTCCACCAGCCCCGCCGCCGCCCCCACCGCCGCCGAAACCACCACCACCAGCCCCGCCATCGCCGCCTTCGAACTTTGCTCCCCCAACAGAAGTGGATTCGGAACCGCCTTGCCCACCATTAGCGCCGACAGCGTCGTTTCCGCCTTCGGCCATCACTGTAATGGAATCAATAAACCACGATTGCCGCTCTGATGGACCGATACCGGTTGCTCCATCGCCAACTCGGAATGATTTAGTTTGCCCGGCCGAATCGTCGCCGCTCAAAATACCTGAAACACAAGCCCCACCACCGCCGCCGCCGCCGCCGTAGCTGCCATACGAATAACCAGCGCCGCCAGCGCCGCGAACGGTGTAGGTGATATCACCGGTCAACGTGGATGGAAAAGTGTACATGCCCGTTTTGGGGGCATTAATGGT
>JBBATT010000363.1:0-2604 GCA_040398605.1 Chakrabartia sp. | reverse complement strand
TGCTCGCCGAAGTCGGCTTGGGCTATGTGCAGGTCGGCCAGCAGGCAACGACGCTCTCCGGTGGCGAGGCGCAGCGCGTGAAGCTTGCCAAGGAACTCTCCCGCCGTGCGACAGGCAATACGCTCTACATTCTGGATGAGCCCACGACCGGCCTCCACTTTGAAGATGTCCGCAAACTGCTCGAGGTTCTCCACGCGCTGGTTGAGCAGGGCAACAGCGTTGTCGTCATCGAGCACAATCTTGATGTCATCAAGACAGCCGACTGGATCATTGATCTCGGGCCTGAAGGCGGCGTGAAGGGCGGCATAATCGTGGCAGAAGGCACGCCTGAAAAGGTCGTTGAGGTGGCAGGCAGCTATACCGGTGCCTATCTCAAACCACTCCTGTCCAAAACGAAACGCAAGGCACCGACCGAGCTGGAATTGGACCCCGCCGAATAGATTTTCGGCCAAATCATCCTTTTTTTCGATTCATATTGCTTAAAGTGACGCCATCCAAGCGCATCCAATTTGGTTAGGTAGGATTACGGAAGTCTCGAAAAACAAAGCATTTCTGCGCCTAAGTATTAACCGCAAACGTCCCGTTTACGTCGGTTTACGAGAAATTAACCTTTCAACTTCATATGTTTTTTGGTTAATTGATCACGTCGCGTTTCGGACCAATCCGGCGGGACATCTAAGGTTGCAGAAGGGGGCGTGTCCATGCGCGTGTTGCTGATCGAAGACGAGCCAACAACGGCTAAGGCCATTGAGCTCATGCTGACCAATGAAGGCTTCAATGTTTATTCGACCGATCTGGGTGAAGAAGGCTTGGATCTGGGCAAACTCTATGACTACGACATCATCTGTCTCGACCTGAACCTGCCGGACATGCACGGCTATGACGTGCTGAAGAAGCTCCGCAATGCGAAGGTACAGACGCCGGTCCTTATTCTGTCCGGCATTAGCGAGATGGACTCCAAGATCCGCAGCTTCGGTATCGGCGCTGACGATTACGTCACAAAGCCTTTCCACCGCGAAGAACTGGTCGCCCGCATTCACGCTGTCGTCCGCCGGTCCAAGGGCCATTCGCAATCGGTGATCCGCACCGGCAAGCTTTCCGTGAACCTTGATGCCAAGACTGTGGAAGTCGATGGCGCCCGCGTCCACCTGACCGGCAAGGAATATGCGATGCTGGAGCTGCTTTCGCTCCGCAAGGGTACGACGTTGACCAAGGAAATGTTCCTGAACCACCTTTATGGCGGCATGGACGAACCCGAACTCAAGATCATCGATGTGTTCATCTGCAAGCTGCGCAAGAAGCTCGCGCTGGCCTGTGGTGGCGAAAACTATATCGAAACCGTCTGGGGCCGCGGCTATGTGCTGCGCGATCCGGAAGAGCAGGCCCAAGCCGCCTAATTTCAACTTTCCTCAAAGCAAATTGGGCCGGGCTGGCAACAGCCCGGCTCTTTCTTTTTTAGTGTCATGCAAAAGACCTATTGTGCGATGCAACAAATGGTTGCAGCATGATGACGAATGGGACTCAAAACAGCTTTTGACGAAATATACGGCACGTCGGGTGGAAAAGCCCCGCGCGACGGCTTTGAAACGCTGTCAAACTGGCTGACCAACACCAATCTTGAAGATTTACGCGGTCGCCAAGGTGCAGCCGAAGCCGCCTTCCGACAACTGGGTATTACCTTTGCTGTTTACGGCGATGATGAAGCGGCAGAACGCATCATCCCGTTCGATATTGTCCCCCGTCTCTTCACCGGCAAGGAATGGAAAAGGCTCGCCGCCGGTCTTGAACAGCGCGTCCATGCGCTGAATGCCTTTGTGGCGGACATTTATGGCGAACGCGCGATCCTGAAGGACGGGATCATTCCGGAAGAGCTGGTGCTGGCGAACAGCCAGTTCTGCATCCCGATGAATGGCTTCACCCCGCCGCACGGCCTCTACACGCACATTTGCGGCATTGATCTGGTCCGCACTGGGCCGGACGAATTCTACATCCTTGAAGACAATGCACGGACGCCCTCCGGCGTGTCGTACATGATGGAAAATCGGGAGGCGATGCTGCGGCTTTGCCCCGACCTGTTCGATGCGCTGCCGGTCCAGCCTGTCGATTGTTATCCCGACAATCTGCGCGCGATGATGATTTCCGTCGCACCAAAGACCGCAGCGGCAGACCCGACCTGCGTACTGCTGACACCGGGCCGCTTCAACAGCGCTTATTACGAACACAGCTTCTTGGCCGATAATGCGGGCATCGAACTGGTAGAAGCCGCAGACCTGATCATCGATGACGATGTCGTGTGGATGATGACCATTCAGGGCCGCAAGCGGGTGGATGTCATCTATCGGCGTATTGACGACGCCTTCCTCGATCCGCTGGTGTTCCGCCCCGATTCCTATCTGGGTGTGCCGGGGCTGATGGCGGCCTATTATGCGGGCAACGTCACCATCGTGAACGCGCCGGGAACGGGCATTGCCGATGATAAGGCGATTTATTCCTACATGCCGGACATCGTGCGCTATTATTCGGGGCAAGACGCCCAACTGCCCAACGTCGACACATGGCGCTGCCGAGAGCCGGAGTCGCTCAAATATGTGCTCGATCATTTGG
>JBBATT010000362.1:0-2634 GCA_040398605.1 Chakrabartia sp. | reverse complement strand
AATAATCCAAATAGCTTTTCAAGAGGTAAACAGCTTCCAAATCATTCATTCATCACGGGAAATTTTTTCCTGCCGCTCATGGGCTTCCTGCGCCTCAACCGTCATGGTCGCAATGGGCCTTGCCTCCAATCGGCCGAGGGAAATGGGTTCTCCGGTAACTTCGCAATACCCGTATTCGCCTTCTTCAATCCGGCGAAGAGCTGACTCGATTTTAGAGATCAGCTTGCGCTGGCGGTCCCGTGTGCGCAGCTCAATGGACCAATCCGTTTCGCTCGACGCGCGGTCGGTGAGATCAGGTTCTCGTAGCGGCTCATTCTGAAGCGTATTTAACGTATCCTGCGATTCCTTCAGGATAGTCTCTTTCCAACTGAGCAATTTTTTACGGAAATACGCCAATTGGCGTGCGTTCATGAACTCTTCGGCTTCGCTTGGGCGGTAGTCGATATCGACAGCGTCAGCCGAAGCTCCCTGACCATTGATCCCATTCGCCATAACCCGCAACTCCCTGGCTTTCAGCCTTGGATCCGGCCTAAGCCGAGACCTGTCGTGAGCCGCGCTATAATGACCCCATTTCGGAGGCACAAGCGGGCGAATCACCGCAAAGTTCTGGCGCGGTCGGGACAACGCATGGAGACAAAATCAAGTCAGGGCTTTGACAGAACCCCCAAAAACAGCCCCTATTTGGCACATTAACCATAACCGTTGTTCCATTGCCGCAGATGGAACCGTCAAATTGGCAGGAAAGACGGTTAATCCGGTTGCGGCTTCGTTTCGTCTTAAGCAATCCAGACCCATTGTTTCTGTCGACCCTGCAACGAGCTTGTTAGCTGGGTGACGAGTAAAAGGGGTTGAACGCCATGTCTGTTCGTATGGCACTAACAAAACTTTGCGCATGCGCTTGCGGTGGAGCTGTCATTGGCGGTGGCGCCATGCATGCAACGCAGGCTCAGCCCCTGCGGTCTTCCTATTCCGCACCTGCCCCCAAGGTCAAAAAAGTTGTCCGGCAGCGGCTCGCAGCCGCGCCGCGGTCAAACGGCCGGGTCGTCAAGCGGATCAAGCGGGTGACGACGACGACAACGAGCATGTCTTGCGCACCGCAGACCATCCGGCTCGCATCGGCGGCTCAAGAGCCCCTTAGATCTCGCCTGTCTGAGGCGCAGCCTGTCTTGTCAGGTGGCGGCGGTGGCGTGCCCGTCGTTATTGGTGGCGGCCCGATCGGTGGTTTTGGCGGTGGTTTTGGCGGCGGCTTTGTCGGCGGCGGATTCTTTGGCGGCGGTGGCGGCGGTGGCAGCATCATCGTGTCCTCGACCAGCAGCGGCGGTTCAACCTCCACATCATCGGGCGGCTCCGGCGGATCATCGACGTCATCGGGCGGCTCTGGTGGATCTGGCGGATCATCAACGTCCACGGGCGGTGTTTCGACCTCGACCGGCGGATCATCGACCTCAACCGGTGGTGTCTCAACGTCGACTGGCGGGTCATCGACATCGACGGGCGGCCTTTCCACCTCGACCGGTGGCGTTTCCAGCACATCCTCTACAGGTGGCTCCTCGACGTCCTCTGGCACCGTGTCGAGCACATCTTCCACGGGCGGTTCGTCAACCTCGTCAGGCACTGTATCCAGCACGTCGTCCACAGGTGGTTCGTCCAGTTCGACATCCTCGGGTGGGGTGTCCAGCACATCGTCCACGGGCGGATCGTCAAGTTCGACATCCTCGGGCGGCGTTTCCAGCACGTCTTCAACGGGCGGCTCGTCATCGTCCACGTCGAGTGGCGAGGTGTCCAGCACATCGAGTTCCTCGGGCAACGTCTCCAGCTCTTCCAGCTCATCTGGAAACGTGTCGAGCACGTCGAGCTCGTCCGGCAACGTTTCGAGCAGCACGAGCACATCCTCGAGCTTTGGTGGATCGACCAGTTCCACGTCGACCTCCACCTCGTCGTCGACGTCCTCATCGTCGAATGGATCGAGCAGCAACGGTGGCTCCAGCAGCAATGGCGGATCCAGCGGAAATGACGTGCCTGCGCCGCCAATGCTCCTCCTCTTCGGTGGGGCAGCAGCCGGTCTCATTGCCCGGGCTCGGGCCGCGAAAAAGGCCACAACCACTTCAGTGTAGTAAATGCGTAGCGTAAAGCCGTAGTCAGGCACCCTAAAGGACGCTGCTTCGCGACCCGGCAGCGTCCTTTTTCTTTGCCCTTGGCAAGCCAGAGCCTGCGCGCCATAGCGCAAATATGCATGATATTCGATTGATCCGCGAAAACCCCGAAGGCTTTGATGCGGGCTTGGCCCGTCGAGGCCTGGCTCCACAATCCGCCATTTTGCTGGCGATTGACGAACAATCCCGCGCCGCGATCCGCAGTTCCGAAGAACTTCAGTCAACCGCAAATGCCGCTGCCAAGGCCATTGGCGCCGCCATGGGCAAAGGCGACGCAGCAGAAGCGGAACGCCTGAAGGCCGAAGTTGCGGATATCAAAAGTACGTTGCCGGCCTTAGAAGCAAAGGCGAAAGAACTGGGCACAGACCTTCGCAATGCCCTTGCTGCCATCCCCAACATTCCCGCCGAAGACGTCCCGACTGGTGCGGACGAGACAGGTAACAGCTTCGTATCTGAAAGCGGTCAAAAGCCGGAATTAGAC
>JBBATT010000361.1:0-2638 GCA_040398605.1 Chakrabartia sp. | reverse complement strand
GGACGGGCACAAGCGGCCCCACCGCCTGCCGTCAGGCACTTGCTTACGGCATGGCCTGGCGCGTCGCACAGGATTGCGACCTTGGCCTGACGCTGGCGCATGGCGGCGGCTATCCGGGCTATGGATCGCATGTCATGCTGATGCCGGACTTTGGCGTGGGCATCTTCGCGCTGTCCAACCGCACCTATGCCGGGCCGTCAGCGCCCGCTTGGGACAGTGCGGTGATCCTGCAAAAGGCAGGGCTGTTGAAGCGGGCGGAGGCGCCAGTGTCGACTACGCTTGGCGATTTCTATGGGTTGGCGCGTCAGGTTTATGCGGCGGGAAATATTGCAGCACTCAACGGTCGCGTCGCCATGAACTTCCCGCTTGATCGCACGGCGGAGAATTGGGTCAAGGTGCTGGCCGATCTCAAGGCGAAGTCGGGCAGTTGCGTGACGTCCGCGCCGATCACAGCCACGGGTGCCATGTCTGGCACGTTCAAATGGACATGCGACAAGGGAGAGATGCAGGGGCAGGTGCTCCTCGCACCCACCCGCCCGATCACGCTTCAGGCCCTGCGGCTTAGCTTTGTGGCCAAGCCTTGAGCTTGCTGGTCAGGGTGGTTGGCGGTTGTGCTTTCCTTTTTCATTTTGGTCTCGTAGCCGCAGCGATCTCCTCATGTTCGATCCAGCCCAGCCTATGACATTCCAAGCCACCGTCCTCACCCTCTATCCGGAGATGTTCCCCGGCCCCCTTGGCGCGTCCATTGCCGGACGGGCGAAGGATGAGGGAAAGTGGGCGCTGGAGACGGTCCAGATCCGCGACTTTGCAACCGACAAACACCGCACAGTGGATGATACACCGGCGGGTGGTGGCGCGGGCATGGTGTTGAAGGCGGATGTGCTGGCGCGGGCTTTGGACCATGCTCAGTCTTTGTGCTCCGGCGAAGGCCGGAGCCTAGGGGGCGCGGCAAACGTTCAACGACCAAAAATGGGCGCAGGCGGCCCTGGGCTCCGGCCTTCGCCGGAGCACATACTTGCCACCCCCGTCCCCATTCTCGCCATGACACCACGCGGCAAACCCATCACCCAAGCCCGCATCCGTGAACTCGCCGCAGGACCGGGCGTTGTGATTCTTTGCGGGCGATTCGAAGGGTTTGACGAGCGCCTGTTTGAGGCGCGGCCGGAGATTGAGCAGGTGTCGATGGGCGATATCGTGCTTTCCGGGGGGGAAATGGGCGCTTTGATGCTGCTCGATGCTTGCATTCGCCTGCTTCCCGGCGTAATGGGCGCGGCCTTGAGTGGTGAAGAAGAGTCGTTTGAGAACGGCCTCCTCGAATACCCTCATTACACCCGACCTGCTGAGTGGGAAGGGCGCACGATCCCTGAAGTGCTGCGATCGGGGGATCATGCGAAGATCGCTGCCTGGCGGAAACAACGGGCGGAGGATGACACACGGTTACGCAGGCCGGACCTTTGGGAGCGTCATATCGGCGCTCGGGCCCAGCCTGCCTCTGATGCGCGGCGGAAGACTAAAAAGGACAAGTGAGGCAATGAACCTCATTCAAACGATCGAAGCGGAACAGATCGCAAAATTGACCGCAGAAAAGAAAATCCCGGAATTTCGTCCGGGTGATACTCTTCGCGTCGGCGTTCGCGTCGTTGAAGGTGAACGGACCCGCGTCCAGAACTACGAAGGCGTGTGCATCGCGCGTTCGAACAAGGGCATGGGCTCCAACTTCACCGTGCGTAAGATTTCGTTCGGCGAAGGCGTGGAACGTGTTTTCCCGCTTTACTCGCCCAACATCGACAGCATCGAAGTCGTCCGTAAGGGCGCCGTGCGTCGTGCCAAGCTTTACTATCTGCGCGGTCGTCGCGGCAAATCGTCACGTATTGCCGAACGCCGTGATACGCGAATTACAGACGCTGCGAAGAAAACGGCCCCGGAGGCTTAATCCCGCACGTTCGTGTAAAAATCGAACAGCCGAAAGGGCCGGGATCCAAACCAGGGTTCCGGCCCTTTCTTTTTGAGTTGAAGACGAGAAGGATTTAAAAATGGGTTATCGTGTTGTCGTCGCAGGGGCCACCGGGAATGTCGGCCGCGAAATGCTGAACATCCTTGCAGAACGCGAATTTCCGATTGATGAAATCGCCGCCGTCGCCTCGTCGCGGTCGCAGGGCGATGTCATCGAATTCGGTGAAACCGGCAAGACGCTGAAGGTCCAGAATATTGAGCATTTCGACTGGACCGGTTGGGACATGGCGCTGTTCGCCATCGGATCGGACGCGACGGCGATTTATGCGCCCAAGGCTGCTGCTGCTGGCTGCGTCGTCATCGACAACTCCTCGCTTTACCGCATGGACCCGGACGTGCCGCTGATCGTGCCGGAGGTGAACCCCGACGCAATTGACGGCTATAAGAAGAAGAACATCATCGCCAACCCGAACTGCTCGACAGCCCAGCTTGTCGTCGCGCTGAAGCCACTGCATGACGCGGCCAAGATCACGCGCGTCGTGGTCGCGACCTATCAGTCCGTCTCGGGCGCGGGCAAGCAGGGCATGGACGAACTGTTTGAACAGTCACGCAACATCTTTGTCGGCGATCTGGCAGAGCGTGTGACGTTCACCAAGCAGATCGCGTTCAACGTCATCCCGCACAT
>JBBATT010000360.1:0-2646 GCA_040398605.1 Chakrabartia sp. | reverse complement strand
GGTAAACCGCGTGATGTCCAGGGTTCCACTCCACCGGCTGCATCTGGTGCGGCGTATACTCGGCATCGTACCAGATCTCCTCCAGCACCGCCAAAGTGCATCCTTCGACTTTGAGCGCCTGGATGTAGTCAGCAGGCAACCCCTTCTCCGTCAGCAGCTTGTGCAGCTCAGACATTGTGTAAGTTCCTACACAGACAGCACGTCGTATATATGCAAACGACCGATCTTGCGCGCAAAGATTCACACAATCACATACTCCTCGTCCTCCTCCAGCACGGTCTGCATCGCGATTTTCTTCGACTGTGTCTGCACGTCTTCCTTTCTCACGTCGCCCTTCGCCGACCGTGCCTTGGTCTTGGCTGCGCGCGTGCTCACCTGCGCCTGCGCCAGGTACTCGGCGAACACCGGAAGCGTCGTCAGCATTTTCGCGTGCCACGTGTTCTGCAAACACGTGGCGCATTTGACAGCGTTTGCGTCACGCGATGAACGACGCGGAGGCAGACGCCCTCCCCCCTCTCGCGCAGCTCTTCCTGCACGTCGTGAACTTCGTCCTCCCGCGCGACGCGTTCGCCGGCGACGTTGCCGCCCTCCTCCGCCTCGTGCGCGTGCGCAAGAACTTGCTCCAGCAGATGCACGAGTGCAGCGGCGCCTTTGCCCTCGACCTGCACCTCTCCGCCAAGAACATCGTCATGGTGGCGCTGTACCCCGCGTGCGAGCTCGCGTTCGTCGACGCCCAGCACTTCGCGGCCCTCAAGCACGCCGCCACGCGCTTCCAGAGCGTCGGCGCGCTGCGCGTCAACCTGGCGCAGCTCCCGGACGGCTGCAACTTTGTCAACACCAAGCAGATCCTCGAGCTCGTCTTCCACTGCCTCCGCACGGGGCGCGCAAAGCACCTGCACATCTCGCACGCCATCTTCAACGCGCTGCACTTCACCACCGGCATGCAGCACCTCTTCGCCTCGACGAAGGACCGCATCCTCTCGATCAACCTCAGCCACTGCTTGCTCGACATCGACTCGAGCTTCCTGCGCGAGCTCGCGTCGATGCGCAACCTCCGCCAGCTCACGCTCGACGGCAACAGGTTCCACCGGGCCTATGCCGGCTTCGCCTCGTTCAGCGACAAGCTCGAGAGCCTCTCCCTCGCCAGCTGCTACGGCGTCCGGCCGTGCCTCCTCAAGAAGATCGGCAGGAGCCTTCACACACTCGTGCTGAGCGGCACCAAGATGCGCGAGGCCGACAGGCCTGCTTTGTTTGCATGGGTCGGCGACTCGCGTCTGCAGAGCCTCGACATCGACGACTGCGGCTTCTGTCTCAACGACATCGAGGCCTTCGAGGCGGCCTTCGCACGCATGCCGTGCTTGCTCAGCCTCAGCATCGCCTACAATCAAGACTTCGAGAACGTCATCCTGTGGTGGATCTACGAGCACTGGAGAGGCGGACACGTGATGCCCTCCTTCCGCCTGCACGTCTCCAACATGCATGTCTGCTTCCCAGACTACGGCTCGCCCGTCTTCACGGGGACCTCGCACTTCAATCGCATGTACGCCATCGAGTCCTGAAAAGGCACGAAGTTCGCTTCGTTTAGTATATTAGACAGCCACGACGAGGAAAACCAAAGATGCTCTCCGCATCCCCCAAAAACACTCCGAGCAAGTCCGAATTCGACTACCACATCGAAGCCCAACAGTTCATTGAAAAAGAACGGGAGAGGGCGATGGCTATGTTCCAAGCCGCTGTCCTCGAAATGAGGGGCACGCACACTTCGAACCCGAAGATCATTGAGGGCAAGAAAGCGCTCTACAAAGCCAAGACTGTCGCCGACTTCAGGGCCGTGCATCTGCTCTTCCAGAACACGACCACCCGCAACCGCAGGATCTCTGAGGGCAAGAGGCTCATCAAAGTCGCGGCCGAGATCTGCGACGAGGCTGACAACGCGAGGAAGCAGGCCACGATCTTGTACGCCGCCGACTGCGGATCCGCATCGGCTGCTGCAGGCCCCGCCGTCGCTGCGGCTGGCCCTGCCACCTCTCCTCCGCGTGCCGCAGCGCAGTGCATCGTGCTCTCGGCGCCTGCTCCTCCGTCTTACATTGACAGGAGCAGCGTCGTGCTTGCTGCTGCTGGCGGCGCTGGCACGAAGCGCCCGGCCGCCGATGTCATTCTCATCTCCGACGACGAGGACGAGCCGTGCAAGCCTCGTCACGTCAAGACCGAGGCGGCCGGCGGCATCGCCAAGGCTGCCAAGTTGGTACCGGAGCAGCTGAAGCCTGGCCAACTTCCTGCCTTCGACTTCACAAGGAACTATTGGCACCGCGAAGTGCACAACCTCATCATGCAGCTCAAAGAGAGGAAGATATACGACGTGATGAAGATGAGCGATGAAGCCTTGGATGAGCTCCGCACTCTTCCAGTCAAGGCGGCTATGACGTGTCTGCTCGACGTCCTCGATGCGCCAGAGCGCATCGGCGACGTCAACGCGTTCGTCGTCAAGAAGGCCAGGAGCCACCGCTTCCGTGACAGTCTCCCCGATGCCAAGACGATCCTCAAAGAGATGGGGGTCGCGAGCTTCGAAGACAGTGACTCGTCTGGGCAAGCTGCGGACGCAGGCTGCATGGCCAAGGACAACACGGCCGAGAAGGCGCCCGTCAA
>JBBATT010000359.1:1258-2671 GCA_040398605.1 Chakrabartia sp. | reverse complement strand
CTTTCCAGCGGCCCTCGCGCTTGGCTGGGCAGCCTTTGAGGAGATGCTGGAGGGTGCGGCCGCCATGGACCGGCATTTCCGCCTTGCACCGCCGGAACAAAATGCGCCGCTGCTGGCAGCCTTTGTCGACCAATATTATTCGCTCGGGCGGGACGCAGAGACACGCGGCGTGTTCGCTTATGACGAACGTTTGCGGCTGCTTCCGTCCTACCTCCAGCAGCTTGAGATGGAATCGAACGGCAAGAGCGTGACTTTCGACGGCAAACCTCTGGATGCCGATACCGCTGCAATCACTTGGGGTGGCGTCGGCACCGATGCCCAGCACGCCGTGTTCCAGTTGCTGCATCAGGGCTCTCGGTTGGTCCCGGTGGAATTCATCGCCTCGATTGATCCGGGGCATGAGTTTGACGACGCGCACCACCGACAGTTGCTTGGCAATTGCTTTGCCCAAGGGGCAGCGCTGATGGCAGGTAAAGCGAGTGATGATCCGGCGCGGGCCTATGCCGGTGACCGTCCATCAACGACGATCCTGCTGCCCGATGTCGACCCGCGCACGCTTGGTGCACTGCTAGCTTTTTATGAACACCGCACCTTCGCCAATGCCGTTCTGCTCGGCATCAACCCGTTCGATCAGTTCGGCGTCGAATTGGGCAAGGAGATGGCTAAGGGCATTGAAGGCGGCAACATGACCTTTGACGCGTCGACACAGGCTTTGCTGGACAAAGCTTTCGGCTGAAGCTGAAACGGATCGATCAGTGTGACGCACGAAATGAGTTGGCGTTCTCCGCTCGTCCTGACTAGCAACACCGCATTGTTATAAAACGGGGACCGCAATGACCTTCGACTTCGACCTTTTCATCATTGGCGCCGGTTCGGGCGGTGTGCGTGCCGCACGGATTGCGGCGCAGCACGGCGCCAAGGTCGCCGTTGCGGAGGAATATCGCGTTGGTGGAACCTGCGTCATCCGAGGCTGTGTGCCGAAGAAGATGCTCGTCTATGGCGCGCATTTTGCTGAAGACTTGCATGAAGCAGAACGTTTCGGTTGGGATATTGAAGGCGCAACGTTCAACTGGCAGCGCTTGCGCGATATCGTGCAGGACGATGTGACCCGACTTGAGGGGCTCTACACCCAAACGCTCAATTCCAACCACGCCACCATCTTCGCCGAACGCGCCACTATCGCGGGGCCAAACACGGTCCGTCTGGCAAGCGGAAAAGAGGTGACCGCCAAAATCATCCTCATCGCTGTTGGTGCCTGGCCCGGCATGCCAGACATTCCGGGGGCGGAATATGGCATCTCTTCAAACGAAGTCTTCCATCTGGAATCGCTGCCCCAGCGGGTCGTCATTGCGGGCGCCGGTTATATCGCCAATGAGTTTGCAGGCGTCTTCCACGCCTTTGGCTCTAAGGTTT
>JBBATT010000359.1:0-1248 GCA_040398605.1 Chakrabartia sp. | reverse complement strand
TCATCACGCGCGGAAACCGGATGCTGCGCAGCTACGATAGTGAAATCGTGGACCGCCTCGTCGCAATGACTGAAGCCAAGGGCATTGACGTCCATTTCAATTTCCCGTGCTCCAGCATCACCAAACAGGCAGATGGCAGCCTGCTTTTGGAAGGCGGCGCGCAAGGCACCATTGAAACAGACATGCTTGTCTTTGCCATTGGGCGCACACCGAAGACCGCAGGGCTTGGCCTGGAGACGGCTGGCGTTGAAATGGATGCCGACGCGGCGATCATCGTCAATGACTATAACCAGACTAATGTGCCGAGCATCTATGCCGTCGGGGACGTGACCAACCGTGTCCAGCTTACGCCGGTTGCCATTCGGGAAGGCCATGCCTTTGCTGATACCGTGTTTGGCAACAATCCGCGCACCATTGACTATAAGTGCATCCCGACCGCTGTTTTCTCCAGCCCGCCGATTGCCGCCGTGGGTATGACGGAAGACGAAGCGCGCGCCGAATTTGGCGACAGCGTGAAGGTGTTCCGCAGCGATTTCCGCCCGATGAAGAATGTCGTTTCAGGGCGCATGGAGCGCAGCCTCTACAAGATGGTGACGGCAGGGGCGGACGAACGCGTCGTAGGTCTCCACCTCATTGGGCCGGACAGCGCGGAGATCCTTCAGGCAGCGGCGATTGCCGTAAAGGCTGGACTCAACAAACAGGCGTTTGATGACACCGTTGCGTTGCATCCGAGCATGGCGGAAGAACTGGTGCTGCTGAAATAGTCGGCCATCCCAATGATGTTTGTCATTCCCGCGAAAGCGGGAAGCCATGATGCGCTCCAACTGTGGATCCCCGCTTTCGCGAGGATGACAGCGTCAACTTAACGCGTCAGGTAGCTCTCTGGTATCCGCAGCAGGGCTGTTGCGATCCGCGTTTCCCTCAGGAAAGTGACGAGCGCCATCATAAAGAGGACGATGGCCCCAAAAAACGTCAAAGCTGTGATCGCCTCCAGATCGAACCGCAGCAGACGTTCAAGGAACAGCAGGCCAACGGTGATTCCCACCGTGATCGCGGCGAGAACAAGGAGGAGGATGGCCCGATTGATCAGCTTGATCCGAGCATCAATCAGCCGCAGTTCATCGACCAGAAGGTCATGGTCAGGCCCTTGGGTGACGACATGCTCACCCTGAAGATGGCGGGACCGGTCGACAATCCGTGCGAGCCGCGCGGTCAAAACATTCATGAAATTGCCTATGGCGACCAGAA
>JBBATT010000358.1:0-2673 GCA_040398605.1 Chakrabartia sp. | reverse complement strand
CGTCAAATCCACGACAAAGGCGGTGCAGGATGAAGGCGGAACGTTGCGCCTTGTTGAGGCCAGCTGTGATGAGATTGACAGCCTGCCTGCACTCTTTGCGCTGTTGAGCCGGTCAGACGTGCCGACGCTCGTTTTCATTGATGATATCGGCTTTGAACAGGGCGATCCCCGGATGCGTCACATCAGGTCCGTGCTGGATGGCGGCATCTCTGCGCGTCCCGGCCATGTTCGGCTCTATGTGACGGCCAATCGTCGCCACATCGTGCCGCGCAATCTGGAAGAACAGGCGAGCGCCATTAATCCGCGCGACGCCGTGGACGACAATCTGGCTCTGGCCGACCGCTTCGGGCTCAGCCTTGGCTTTCATGTCTGCACGCAGGACGTCTGGCTGGAGATGGTCGCGGGCTATGCCAAGCATTTGGGGCTGGAGTTTGACCCGCAAGATGCCCTGACTTGGGCCACGCAGCGCGGCGCGAGATCGGGCCGTGTCGCTTGGCATTATGCCGTGGAGCTTGCCGGGCGGGCTGGTAAGACGCTTTAACCGCCGAGCGCCTCGACCATCTCGGCCAGCGTCAGCCAACGTTCTTCAGCGGCATCGCGTTCGGCCCGCAACTTATCGATCTCTTTGGTCAGTTCGGCAAAGCGCGCCGGGTTCTTTGCGTAGAGATTAGGATCGGACAGCTTCGTTTCGGCATCGGCAATGGCTGCACCGAGTTCTTCGACCCGCGCGGGCAGCAGATCATAGTCTCGCTGGTCCTTATAGCTGAGCTTTGTCTGCGCCTTTGGTTTTTCGGGCGCTTCCACTGCGGCGGACTTGGGCTTTGATGCGCCGGTCTTGGGTGCTGAGCGCTGCCTTTCCCAATCCGCATAGCCGCCCGCGACGATATCGACCTTGCCGGATCCACTGAGGCCGAGTGTCAGCGTCACGGTACGGTCCAGAAAGTCACGATCATGGCTGACGATCAGGACGGTGCCGTCATAATCAGAGATCACTTCCTGCAACAGATCGAGCGTTTCGAGGTCCAGATCGTTGGTCGGTTCGTCGAGCACGAGCAGGTTGGAATGGCGGGCAAACTCCCGCGCAAGCAGCAGGCGCGCCTGCTCCCCGCCCGACAAGGTGGCGACGCGCGCTTCGGACAGTTCGGGGTCGAACAGGAACTCTTTGAGATAGCCCTTAATGTGCTTCTTTTCGCCGAGAACCGTCACCCAGTCTCCGCCATCGGCGAGCACATCCCGGACGCGCTTGTCGCCGCTCAGGAGCGCGCGTTGCTGGTCAATGACGATGCCGTTCAAGGATTTGGCGAGCTTGATGCTCCCTGTGTCGGGCGCAATCTCGCCTGTCAGCAATTTGAGCAGCGTTGTTTTGCCGGTACCGTTGGATCCGACAATGCCGATACGGTCGCCGCGCTGAATGCGCAGAGTGAAGTCCTTAAAGAGCGTTCTGTCCCCATAGGCCTTCGACACGCCCTCAGCCGTGATGACGGATTTGGAGCGGACGTCGTCGCTTTCGATGGACATCTTGGCGATGCCGGTTGGGCCCATCATGGCAGCACGGGTGGCGCGCATCTGGTTCAGCTTTTCAAGCCGACCCTGGTTGCGCTTGCGCCGCGCGGTCACGCCGCGTTCGAGCCAATGTAATTCGATCTTCAGCTTGGCATCCATCTTATGGGCGGCGCGTTCTTCCTCAGCGAAGATTTTCTCCTGCCAAGCCTCGAACCCGCCAAAGCCGACTTCGGCGCGACGCACCTTGCCCCGGTCAATCCAAAGCGTTTCGCGGGTCAGTCGGGTGAGAAATGTTCGGTCATGGCTGATGACGATGAAGGCGCCGGAAAAGCGGTTGAGCCAGTTTTCCAGCCATTCAATGGCGCCCAGATCGAGATGGTTGGTCGGCTCATCCAGCAGCAGCACATCGGGATTGAGAGAAAGCGCCCGGGCAATGGCGGCGCGGCGGCGCTCTCCGCCCGATGCGGTGGCGCACGCCCGCGACAGGTCTATGCCCAATTGGTCTGCAATGGCTTCGACTTCATGAAGCTGCGGCGGATTGTCGCCAGAAATCGCATAGTCGCGCAATGTGGCACAGCCGGTCAGGTCGGGCTCCTGTTCCAACAGCACGACATTGGTGCCGGGGACGATGGTGCGCCTGCCCTCATCGCAATCGATCCGGTTTGCGAGGAGTTTGAACAAGGTTGTCTTGCCAGCACCATTGCGGCCGATGAGGGCCAGACGGTCGCGTTCGCCCACATAAACGTCCAACTCGCGGAACAGCCAGCCGGAGCCTTGAATCAGTCCAAGGCCTTCATAACTCAAAACAGGTGCTGACATTGCGGGGAACCGGACTAAGGATTGGCGGGACAAATCGGAGAAGGAAACTGCACAGGTCATTCATGGCCTATTCAATCCAGCCTGCTATGCGCTCAAATCGTGTTTAAGTTCAACGTCCCTTCCAGACTATTTGCGGCCGCCTTGGTCGCGGCCGTGCTTGGCGCGGGTGCGAACGCGCAGCAAAGCCGCCGGGATGAGCAGGATGCAGCCCTGAATGCCACGCGGCGGGGCTCAGTTCATTCGCTCCGTCAGATCGAAGGTGCGGTCGTCCCCGCGATGAAACGGCGGGGCGCAAACTATATCGGTGCCGAATTTGATTCGGATGTCATGCGCTATCGCCTGAAATTCGTG
>JBBATT010000357.1:0-2686 GCA_040398605.1 Chakrabartia sp. | reverse complement strand
ATCCGCCCGCCTTCTTGGCCTGCCGGAATTTGTGAAGCAAGGGCTCGGTATAGCCATTTGGTTGGCTGATCCCTTCAAACACAATTGCCCGCGCGGCCTTGAAAGCGATGCTATCTGGCGTCAGCTTTTCATAGAGCGGGTCAGATGCATTTTGGGCATCAACCTTGGCTGCCATCTTGGCAAAGGCGGCGTCCGCCTGATCTGCCGTGCACACGCCGTGCAGCAACCAGTTGGCGATGTGCTGCGACGAAATGCGCAGCGTCGCCCGGTCTTCCATCAGGCCGATATCGTTAATGTCGGGCACCTTGGAACAGCCAATGCCCTGATCAATCCAGCGCACCACATAGCCAAGAATACCCTGCGCGTTGTTCTCAAGTTCCTCGCGAACGTCTTCGTCTGACCAATTGTGGCCGATGGGTGCTACAGGGATTGTAAGCAGAGGCTCCAGCCCCGGCGTTTCACCAAGCGCCAATTCCCCCTGCCGCGCGAAGACATCGACCCGGTGGTAGTGGGTCGCATGCAGCGTGGCGGCGGTTGGCGAAGGCACCCAAGCGGTATTGGCGCCGGACTTCGGGTGGCTAATTTTCTGATCAAGCATATCGCGCATCATGTCCGGCGCGGCCCACATGCCTTTGCCGATCTGTGCTTTGCCAGAAAGGCCGCAGGCGAGCCCGATCTGCACATTGCGGGACTCATAGGCCTGAATCCAGCTGCTCGCCTTCATCGCCGCCTTGCGGATCATCGGTCCAGCGCGCATCGCAGTGTGCATCTCATCACCCGTGCGATCGAGGAAACCGGTGTTGATGAAGACAATGCGGTCTTTCACGGCGTGGATGCAGGCGGCAAGATTGGCTGACGTGCGGCGTTCCTCATCCATCACGCCAACTTTGACTGTGTGGCGGGCAAGGCCAAGCAGGTCCTCAACGGCATCGAACAAATCGTTGGTGAAGGCGCATTCTTCCGGCCCATGCTGCTTGGGCTTCACAATATAGACGCTGCCTGTGCGGCTATTGCGGAGCGACCCCAACCCCAACACATCATGCATCGCACAGAGCGAGGTGAACACGGCGTCGAGAATACCTTCAGGCGCCTCACTGCCATCCGGCAGGAGGACTGCGGGATTGGTCATCAGATGCCCGACATTGCGGACGAAAAGCAGGCTACGGCCATGCAGCGCGTCGTCACCCCATTCGCGGTCTTCTTCCATCCGGCGGGTCAGCGTCTTGCCGCCCTTTTCAAAGCTGGCGACAAGATCCCCGCGCATCAGACCGAGCCAGTTGGAATAGGCCGCCACCTTGTCGTCGGCATCCACGGCCGCCACGGAATCCTCAAGATCGACAATCGCCGTCAGCGCGGATTCCAGCACAACATCCTTGATGCCAGCCGGATCATCGCGGCCAATGGGGTGCGTTGGGTCAATCAGGATCTCAATGCCGAGACCATTGTGGCGCAGGAGAATGTCATCACCGCGACGGACAATCGGGATTGAGATATCGGAAAGAGTGAGACCCCTGCCAGTCCAATCCGCCCATTTGCCATCAGCAAGCGGAACAACGTCATCAAGAAACGCCTTAGCCGCTGCAACAACGGCGGCGCCGCGAACGGGATCATAGCCGCCGGGCTTGGCTGGATCAGCCTCCAGCGCATCCGTGCCGTAAAAAGCATCGTACAAGCTGCCCCAGCGCGCGTTGGCGGCGTTGAGAACAAAGCGATCATTGAGCGAGGGCACAACAAGTTGCGGCCCGGCCATAACGGCAATCTCGTCATCGACATTGCGCGTGCCGATGCTGAAGGGCGCCGGTTCTGGCACGAGGTAACCAATGTCGGTCAGGAACGCCTGATAGCCAGCCATATCCACAATCGGGCCGGGGTTTGCGGTGTGCCACGCATCCAGCTTGGCCTGAATATCATCACGCTTGGCGAGCATTGCCTTATTACGCGGCGCAAACTGGGCGAGTATATCGGCGAGCCCCTGCCACAAACGGTCCGCAGCCACGCCCGTCCCCGCGATCGCACGATTTTCGACAAATTCGGCTAGGACCGGCGAAACCTTTAGGCCGGCGCGCGAGACATAGGCAGTCATGAAAAAACCCTTTGTTGGAACGGTTGCGAACAGCATATTCCCGGGGAGGAAAAGGGCAAATTCGCTATGCTGCAACAGGCTTGATTTGGCAAGGCATCGGGCGTGCGCTGAGACTGGAATCCTAAACCAGATTGTATGTGTTGCATATCAGTTCATGCTGCGCCATCGTTGCTAGGAATGATAACAATGTCGGAGAGACCCATGCTCAAACTCTACAGCTTCGGCCCCGGGGCCAATTCGTTAAAGCCCATGTTGGCGCTGTATGAAAAGGGCATCGACTTCACGATCCATCGGCTGGACCCGACCAAGTTTGAGCATCACGAAGACTGGTTCAAGGCCATCAACCCTCGTGGGCAGGTGCCTGCGCTGGAACATGACGGCAAGATCATCACCGAATCGACCGTGATTTGCGAGTATCTCGAAGACGTGTTTCCGGATGCAAATCCGCTGCGCCCCAAGGACCCCTATGACGTCGCACAGATGCGGGTGTGGACAAAATGGGTGGATGAGTATTTTTGCTGGTACGTCTCCACCATCGGCTGGGAGCGGCATATCGGCCCGATGGCGCGTGCCTATTCAGATGAAGATTTTGAGGAATATGTC
>JBBATT010000356.1:0-2707 GCA_040398605.1 Chakrabartia sp. | reverse complement strand
GCGAGCGCCGGGCAAAGTGCGATAAGGGCCTCTGGCTTGGTCTCGATGAAGCGCAACCAATCGAATAAGGATTGCGCATCTCCGCCCGTCTTCAGGTCAAAGCCAACAGCGCGGAGGTCGCTCGCTGTGAAGCGGGTGTTCAATAACTCTCGGCCATGGGCGCGTTCGGTTTCACGTGAAACGAACCAGTCGCGTCGACGGCCACCGACACAGCCCATCTCGAGTGCCATGGGCGTGAGGCGTGTCGCCGCATTGTCCGCCCGCAACCGCAGACGATATTCGGCCCGCGCGGTCAGCATCCGATAAGGCTCGGTTACACCCTGCAACACCAAATCATCAATGAGCACGCCAATATAGGACGACGCCCGATCAAGCACGAGCGGTGGACGGCCCAGCGCTGCTGCCGCCGCGTTCAGCCCCGCCATTAGGCCTTGCGCCGCCGCCTCTTCATAGCCCGTCGTCCCGTTGATCTGGCCCGCACAGAAGACACCGGGCAGCGCGCGGATTTCCAGCGTGTTGACCAAAGCGCGTGGATCAATGTGATCATACTCCACGGCATAGCCCGGCTGTACAATCTCGACCTGTTCCAACCCTGGCATGGTGCGCAAGAAAGCCAGTTGCACATCCTCGGGCAAGGAAGTGGAAATACCATTGGGATAGATGAGCGCGTCATCCAGCCCTTCCGGCTCCAGAAAGACCTGGTGGCCGTCGCGGTCCCCGAACCGGTGGATCTTGTCTTCAATCGACGGGCAGTAACGCGGCCCCTGCCCTTCGATGTCGCCAGAGAATAACGGCGACCGGTCGAGCGCCGCGCGGATGATGTCATGCGTCGCTGTGTTGGTCCGCGTGATCGCACACCAAAGCTGCGGCGCGGTCCGGCCCTCGCTCATGTCGGAGAAGGTCCAGTCACCCGCGTCAGAGGTCTGCGTATCCAGCCCGGCCCAATTGATCGTCCGGCCATCAAGCCGCGCCGGCGTGCCGGTCTTGAGTCGGCCCATGGGCAGATCAAGCCCGCGCAGCTGCGTGCCGAGCGTGACCGCCGCCGCCTCGCCCACACGGCCGCCGACATTCCGCTCTTCGCCGCAGAACATCTTTCCGTTGAGGAAGGTTCCGGTTGCCAAGACCAAAGTAGGCGCGTTCAGCACTTCGCCAGAGCCGAGCGCAAGTCCGGAGAGCCGACCCTCCTCCAGCACAAGCGCCGCCGCCTCCCCCTCAACGATGGTCAGATTGTCCTGCTGATCGAGAATCGCGTGAATGGCCGCCTTGAAGAGTTTCCGGTCGGCCTGAACGCGCGGCCCCTGCACCGCTGCGCCCTTGGACGCATTGAGCATACGGTAATGGATCGCCGCCGCATCCGCCGCGCGGGCCAATATGCCATCAAACGCATCAACTTCGCGGACAAGATGCCCTTTGCCCAAGCCACCAATCGCCGGATTGCAGGACATGGCGCCGATCATATCCTGCCGAAAGCTGACAAGCGCCGTCCGCGCGCCCATGCGCGCCGCTGCACAGGCCGCTTCACAGCCGGCATGGCCCCCGCCCACCACGATCACGTCAAACCTCTGCGTCATGCCGTTGCCGCTACGCTGAGCAGAGGAGTCGGTCAAATGTGTTTCACGTGGAACGGGATGATCTGTTGTGACGAAACGGGACTATTTCCCGATGCAGAACGCCCCAAAAAGCGCGTCGAGCATCGATTCGACGCCTGAGCGCCCCGTCAATCGGTCCAGCACAGACCGGGCCACACGGAGTTGCTCCGCGCGAATCAGCGCATCGTTCGAGGATGCCGCCTCGGACACAAGGCCCGCCACCTCCGCCACGATGGCGCGATGCCGGGCGTTGAGCGCCAGCGCGCCGGGTTGGGGCAGAAGCGACTTTGCGCGGTCGAGAAGGACGGTCCGCAACGCGGCCAATCCCTCTCCCGTCCGGACCGACACAGGGAGACCCTCGGCGCGCGGCGCGAGATCAGCTTTGGACGCGACGAGGATGGCACCAGCGGGTGCGGTGGACGCGTCGCCCAACCACAGCACAATGTCAGCCGCGTCCAGCGCCTCGGAAGACCGCGCCATGCCCATCGCCTCGACAACGTCCGCGGCTTCCTCGTGCAGGCCGGCGGTGTCCACGAACAGAAGCGGCACGCCGTCCAGCGAGACAGGCGCCTCAATCCGGTCCCGCGTTGTACCCGCAATATCTGTCACAATCGCTGCGTCGCGGTCAATTAACGCATTGAAAAGACTAGATTTACCAACATTTGGGGGGCCGCCGAGCACGACCTTTACGCCGTCGCGCAGGCGCTCGGCAGGCGGGCTTGCCAGCAGCGCCGCCATCTCCTCTGCCAAACCAAGCAATGGCGCGGCATCGGGCAGATCATCCGCCACATCGCCTTCATCTGAGAAGTCAAGCAGGGCCTCCAAGCGCGCGGATTCGCGCAGCAGAGTGGTTTCCCATGTTGCGACCAACCGACCCATGCCGCCTTCGGCCAGAGCCAGCGCGGACCGCCGCTGCAGTTCCGTCTCGGCAGCGAGCAGACCTGACAGCCCCTCGGCCTCGGTCAAATCGATCCGGCCATTCTCAAACGCACGGCGGGTGAATTCCCCCGCTTCGGCCATGCGACAGCCCGGAATCGCGCCCAGCGCGCCCAGAACCGCCGCCACAACCGCGCGACCCCCGTGAAGGTGCAGCTCCGCCAAATCTTCTCCGGTCGCCG
>JBBATT010000355.1:0-2718 GCA_040398605.1 Chakrabartia sp. | reverse complement strand
AACTGTCGCATGGGTTCAGGCAGAAGATTTCAAATTTGCGAGCAATACAGCGATCAATAGCGCGGGTGTCTACTTGGCCGGCTTTGGCGGCATCGGTAATTGGGACGGCCAGTTCCAGTACACCATTTTTGGTGACGCCGGCGGTTCTCCGGGTGCGGCGCTTCAATCTGGCAGTGCGTCTATTACGCCAACCAACACCGGTGGCGCATGGTGCTGTGGTGATAATGCCTATCTGTTCGCCTTCAATTTGGCGAGCACGTTCAACGCTGCAGCCGGCTCTACCTATTGGTTGGGCATTCACGCTGGCGCTGTTGGAAACTTCATCCGCGACGAAATCTATTGGGTGTCGACCGGTTCGAACGGGACACTGGCCGGCAATGAAAGCTTCGGCGGTACTTTGACCAATTGGGCGAGCAACGGCGCCGAGCATGCGTTCTACCTTGATGGCGCGCGGCTCGCCGGCATTCCTGAACCGGCTGCATGGGCAATGATGCTCGCGGGCTTTGGCCTTGTTGGTGCCGCGATGCGTCGTCGTGAAAAGGTCGCTGTGACCTTCGCCTGATCCTTTGATCAGAACGATTTATGAAACCCCGTCGGAGCGATCCGGCGGGGTTTTTCTGTGCCTCACCCATTGGTTCCGTCGATAGTCCTGATTTGGGTTATGTCCTTAGCCATTGGAAAGCATCATGAAATTTGGTTAACTCTCACTTGCTAAAAAGCAGGGTCGCTCCTTTGGGCAAAGCAAAATGCTTGCCCCTAACGAGGTGGAGTGAAGCATCATGAGAAAAATCGGTTTTGCAGCGGTTGCTGCAATTGCAATGTCGTCATCGGCTTATGCGAACTCGTTCACGAATGGCGATTTTGAAACAGGCGACGCCAGTGGCTGGACACAGGGCGGCGGTTATCGCGGAGGGATCCTCAACCCGTCGCTTACGCCCGCCTTTCTTCTTCCGGGCGATGGCGGCGTTCGATCCAGCATCATCGTCTCCGGCACGGTTGACCCCAATGTCGGCGCGGCGCTGGGCAGCACTGTCTATGGCGGAAAATACAGCTTCCGCGTCGAAGACACGACCTATGGCGGCTATGCGTCTGTCATCCAGCAAAAGGTCACCAACTATACTGATACGGACATCTTCTTTGCCTGGAAGTCGGTCCTGCTCGGGGCGCACGGCGTCCAAGATGCAGCGACAATGATCATCACGCTGACGGACCTGACAACCAACACTGAACTCATCCGCCGCGAATATAACGCAGCCAGCGGCGGCGGCGGTGTTGACCCGCGCTTTTCCTTTGACGGCAGTAATTTCTACACACCGCAATGGCAGATCGAACAGCTGACATTGGATGCGGGCAGCTTGGGGCATGACTTCCTGCTGTCTGTGCTGGGGTCAGACTGCCAACCCACAGGCCATTGGGGCTATGTCTATCTCGATGGCTTTGGCGCCGTCGCACCGCCTCCCGGTGGCGTGCCTGAGCCCGCCGCTTGGGCAATGATGCTCGCAGGCTTCGGCCTTGTCGGCGGTGTCATGCGTCGCCGTGAGAAGGTTGCTGTGACCTTCGCCTGATCCTTTGATCACTGCGAGCTGCGAAAGGCCCGTTGGAGTGATCCGACGGGCCCTTCCTCGTCCTATGTCTCAAAATGGGGCATAGGTTCGCCGCAACAGAACTTGCAAAATGGTTACACTTCATACACCTTAAAGGTCCGAGGTCGCAAACTCGGACTTGAGTCTGAATACGGACCAGTCCTGTCCCAAAACAAACTGACAGGATAAAATCACGAAAAAACAACTTCTTCTTGCTGTTGCATTAGCTTCGCTGCTTCCGGCAGCCGCGAATGCCGCGACGGCGGTTAACCTTGTTACGCCCGGTGCTGAATATGGCGGTGGGCAGTATACGTTGGGTTTCCAGTTCAATGTTTCCTCGGCGCAAAGCATCAATGCTCTTGGGGTCTACGACAATAACGGTGATGGGCTGACGAGCCAGGCGCAAATCGGCTTATGGTCGATGGGTGGAACGCTGCTCACCTCGGCGACAATCGCCGCCGGTGGTGGTACTTTGGATGGCTTGTTTCGCTTTGTGTCGATCAAATCGTTCGCGCTGACGCCGGGCGTTGATTACGTTATTGGGTCGTTCACAACAGATTTGGCTTCGTCACTTGGCACCGGCCAAGGCGGAACGGGATCTATCAACCCGCTCGTGACGATTGTGCGGGATCGATTTAGCCCGTTTGATTCCGCATTTGGTTTTGCTTCAGATACCAATAATACGCCTGGCGCTTGGTTGGGTGCGAATTTCCAATTTTCAGCGACTACTGGCGTTCCTGAACCGGCTGCGTGGGCAATGATGCTCGCAGGCTTTGGCCTTGTTGGCTCGGCTATGCGTCGCCGTCAGAAGGTCGCAGTGACCTTCGCCTGATCCTTTGATCAGTACGATCTATGAAACCCCGTCGGCGTGAGCCGGCGGGGTTTTGTTTTGGCTATTTGCCGTTGATGGCGACAAAGTCTGCCATGAAGGGCGGGTCCGGCATGGTGGCGCGCGCTTCGGTGAGCAGCATGCTCCAGCGCGCCGACAGATCGTTGAAATAGCGGTCATCCGTGCCGATGCGGCGTTTGACGACGGCATGAATCCGGTCCCGCGCGATAACGATCATGTCGAGCGGGCGCCCAACGGCCAAGTTGGACGGCAGGGTGGAATCGAAAGAAATCAGCGCTACCTTCA
>JBBATT010000354.1:0-2731 GCA_040398605.1 Chakrabartia sp. | reverse complement strand
TCGATATGGGTAAAGCCCATGTCGATTGCATAAGGGATCAGCCGTTCCGCCATCTCATCCCAGGGCAAGAACCAGTCATTGGCATCACGTTGCCAGGAACCCGGATGGACTTCGTAGATCGACACCGGCACGCGGCGCGGGTCCGTCTGCGCCCAATGCGCCCGGTGGGCGTCGTCTCCCCAGCCTGTCTTTCCAGTCTGCGAGGTGAGGGAGGCAGTCTTGGGGCGTAGCTCTGCTGCAAAGGCAAAAGGATCAGCTTTGAGCGGCAGGACGGTGCCGTCGGCGGCCACGATATGGAATTTATAAGCGCGGCCAAGGCCAATATCGGGGATGAAGATTTCCCACACGCCCACATCATTGCGGCGGCGCATCGGGTGGCGGCGGGCATCCCAATCATTAAAGTCGCCGACCAGAGCAACAAGCCCCGCATTGGGGGCCCAAACGGCGAAGTGAATGCCGTCCGCGCCCTCATGCTGGATGAGATGCGCGCCCATCTTGTCGAACAGACGCAGGTGCGTGCCTTGATTGATGAGGAAATCATCGACGGGCCCCAGCACGGGGCCAAAGCTATAGGGGTCTGTCACCCACCATTCATGCCGGTTGGCGCGGCAGCGATATTTGACGGGCTTGGGATTGCCCCGGATCTTGCCTTCAAACATCGGCGTGTCATCGACGCGGCTCAGACGGCCAAGCGATGTCCCGCGAAGCGTGAAGGCGCTAACGTCTTCGGCACCGGGCAGGATGGCACGCGCAAAGCTGCCGTCCGGCCCCTCATGCACACCCAGTAACGAAAAGGGATCGGCATGGGTTCCGTTCAGCAGTGCGGAAATGGCCTCTCCTGTTGGCTTCACAGCACCTTCCAGATGTCGCGCGCATATTCGCTTATTGTGCGGTCGGATGAAAACCAGCCGACATTGGCAATGTTCTTGATTGCCGAGGTGCGCCATCCAACCGGATCTGTCCAGCGCCGGTCGACATCCCGCTGGGCGGCAGCATAGCCGTCAAAGTCCGCCGCCAGCATGAACCAGTCGCTCTCATACAACCCGCCCATCAGCCCGGCATAACGGTGCGGATCATCCGGTGAGAACACGCCCGAGGCAATTGCATCGATGGCTTGATGCAGTTCGCGTGATGCCTCAATGATCTCACGTGGGTTATAGCCATTGGCGCGCTTTTCGGCGACTTCATCGGCAGTGAGGCCGAAGATGATGATGTTCTCATCGCCGACTCGGTCCTTGATCTCGATATTGGCGCCGTCGAGCGTGCCGATGGTCAGCGCGCCGTTCAATGCAAATTTCATGTTGCCGGTGCCTGAGGCTTCCATGCCGGCTGTTGAAATCTGTTCGGACAAGTCAGCGGCCGGAATGATCCGTTCGGCAAGGCTCACATTGTAATTGGGCACGAACACGACCTTGAGCAGCCCGCCCACCGTCGGGTCAGAATTGACGCGCCGTGCAATGTCATTCGCTAGTTTGATGACGAGCTTTGCGTTGTGATAGCTTGCTGCTGCCTTGCCGCCGAAAATCTTGACGCGCGGCACCCAGTCTTTTTCCGGATGGCTGCGGATCTGGTCATAAAGCGCGACGGTCTCGATCAGGTTGAGCAGCTGGCGCTTATATTCATGGATGCGCTTGATCTGCACGTCGAACAGCGCGTCTGGATCGAGCCGGATACCGGTTAGGTCGCGCAGATGGGCGGCGAGGGCCACCTTGTTGGCGCGCTTGACCAAGGCAACGCGTTCGCCAAGCGCGGCATCGCCTGCCAGTGCATTGAGGTCCGCCAGCTTGTTGGTGTCGTCAAGGAAGCCTTCCCCAATCGCGTCGCGCAACAGGCTGGTGAGGCCGGGGTTGCACTGCTGCAGCCAGCGGCGCGGGGTGACGCCATTGGTCTTGTTATTGATCTTATCAGGGTAGAGTTTGTGCAGGTCTGAAAAGACCGTGCTCTTCATGAGATTGGTGTGGAGTGCGGCCACGCCGTTGACGCTGTGCGCGCCGACAAAGGCGAGGTTCGCCATGCGCACGCGCCTGTCTCCGCCTTCGTCGATCAGCGAGATGGACGAGATGGCGGCATCGTCGAGACCATTGCGCCGCGCTTCCCTGAGCACACGGCTGTTGATCGCGTAGATGATCTGCATGTGGCGGGGCAGCAGCCGCTCAAACAGCGGGAGCGGCCAGCTTTCCAGCGCCTCGGGCAGAAGCGTGTGATTGGTATAGCCCACTGTTTTTCGCGTGACTTCCAGTGCTTCGCCAAATTCCAGTCCGTGGTCATCGACGAGTAGGCGGATGATCTCTGCCACGGCGACCGCCGGGTGGGTGTCGTTCAACTGGATCGCAGCATGGTCCGGCAAGGTGCGGACGTCGCCTTGATATTGCACGTGGCGCCGGATGATGTCCTGAATGGAGGCGGCAGTGAAGAAATATTCCTGCCGCAGCCGAAGCTCTTGGCCTGCCGGGCTTGAGTCGGCGGGATAAAGCACACGCACCAGTGCATCGGCGCGCACCTGATTGGCCATGGCCCCGATATGGTCGCCCGCGTTGAAGGCGTCGAGCTGAAGTGGGTCAAGCGCAGTGGCCGTCCACAGTCGTAGCGTGTTGACGCGCTTGCCACGCCAGCCAACGACAGGTGTGTCAACGGCGGTCGCTTCGACATGCTCGGCGGGAACCCATTGCGCCCGATCATCATCGCTGACGACCTCTCCGCCAAAGCCGATGCGATAGGCACTTTCGCGGCG
>JBBATT010000353.1:0-2754 GCA_040398605.1 Chakrabartia sp. | reverse complement strand
GCGCACGTCAGTGGATACTTGAACGCTTCGAAGGAGGTGCCGCCCATGGCGCATGATCTCACCCCGCTCAAAACGGTCAATCCGGAAAAGAAAGCTACGATTGTGGAAACACCTGCCCAGCGCCTCGCCAACCTTGGCATCATGCTGCCTGAACCGGCGGCCCCGATTGCCGCCTATGTGCCGACGGTGGAAGTGAATGGCCTGCTCCATATTTCCGGGCAGCTTCCCTTCGACAAAAGCGAGATCATGGTTGGCCGCATCGGTGACGACCGCGATGCAGCCTATGGGCAAGCAGCAGCGCGCGCGTGCGGCATCATGCTGATCGCGCAGATGCAGGCCGCGTTGGGCTCGCTCGACCGCGTGGCGCGCATCGTGAAGCTGAATGTGTTCATCAATTCGGACGCCCGCTTCACGGATCAGCCGTCGGTGGCGAATGGCGCGTCCAACCTGATGATTGATGTATTCGGTGACAATGGTCGCCATGCTCGCTCGGCCGTTGGTGTGCCTGTGCTGCCGCGCGGTGCCGCTGTGGAGGTTGATGCTGTTGTCGCTGTTCGGCCCGCTTGATAATCTGATCTCACCTGCGCCGGAGGCTGCGCGCGTTGCATTTCTGCGCGCGCGTCCCTTTGCCCATCGCGGGCTGCATGGGCCGGGCGTTCTGGAGAATAGCCGTGCGGCGTTTACGGCTGCCGTTGACGGGGGCTTTGGCATCGAACTCGATGTCCAGGCAAGCCGCGAGGGCGAGGCATTTGTCTTTCATGACAGCGAACTTGACCGACTGGCCGACGCCACTGGGTCTTTCGCGGCGCTGCGCGGCGTTGAACTTGAAAAGATCCGGCTGAAGGGCTGTGACGAAACGATTCCGCGCCTGTCCGAAGTGCTGGACCTCGTCGCGGGACGCGCGCCGATCCTCATTGAAGTTAAGATCGAAAAAGGGCCGGTCGGTGTCCTGTGTCTCGCTGTGCGGCGCGCGCTAGAGGGGTATAACGGCCCCGTTGCGGTCATGTCCTTCGACCCGGATGTGGGGCGTTGGTTCCATGAGCATGCCCCCCGCATCGTGCGCGGTATGGTGATTACCGAGCAAGAAGCGACCGCGCTGCCCGATAAGGGGCGGCAGGCCGTTGAGCGCCAGGTTGGCCTGTGGCGGGCAAAGCCGGACTTTCTGGCCTATGACGTCAGTGACTTCCCGTCCCGCTTTGCCGGGGGGCAGCGCAAGCGGGGCCTGCCGGTGCTGACTTGGACGGTCCGTACGCCGGAACAGGAAGCCATCGCGGCGCGCTATGCTGATGAAATCATCTTTGAAAAGCCGTCCGAATGACAGACCCTACACGCGGGGCAGGCATCATTGCGAAGGTCGCCGCCGGTGTGTTGGATATTCCGGCTGAGGATTGGGACGCTTGCGCCGGTCGCGGCAATCCCTTTGTCGGCCATGCCTTTCTGGCAGCATTGGAAACATCGGGCAGCGTGGGGGCGGGGACAGGCTGGCAACCGGCGCCAATCCTTGTCGAAGATGCTGACGGGAAGACGGCCGGCGCCATGCCTGCTTATGTGAAGGGGCATAGCCAGGGCGAATATGTGTTCGACCACAGCTGGGCCGATGCCTGGCAGCGCGCCGGGGGGCGTTATTACCCCAAGCTTCAGATCGCAGCACCTTTTACGCCTGTTCCAGGCCCGCGCCTGCTCTCGCAGGATATGGCGGCGATGCATCATCTTATCGCAGCGGCAGAGGCGATAACCGAACGCAATGGCCTATCCTCGGCCCATGCGACCTTTGTTGAGGAGGCGCAGCTGCCCTTCTTCAAGGATGCGGGCTGGCTGTTGCGTGAAGGCATTCAGTACCACTGGTTCAACAATGGCTATGAGAGCTTTGAAGACTTTCTGGACGCACTCTCCTCCCGCAAGCGCAAGGCGATCCGCAAGGAGCGTGCGGCGGCACAGGAGAATGTGACGATAAGATCGCTTAAGGGTTCAGAGATTGAGGAGCGCCATTGGGATGCGTTCTGGCATTTCTATCAGGACACGGGCGCCCGCAAATGGGGGCGGCCTTATCTGGAGCGCGATTTCTTCTCGATCATTGGGGAGACGATGCGCGATGAGATCCTACTTTATCTGGCCGAAGTCGACGGCAAGCCGATTGCCGGGGCGCTGAATTTTCTGGGGAGCGAGGCGCTTTACGGGCGCTATTGGGGGTGCACGGTCGACGTGCCGTTCCTGCACTTTGAACTTTGTTATTATCGCGCCATTGAGACCGCGATTGAACTTGGCCTCTCCCGCGTTGAGGCAGGCGCGCAAGGGGAGCACAAACTGGCTCGAGGCTATGTGGCGACGCCGACATGGTCTGCCCACTACATCCCGGATGCGGGCTTTCGTGCGGCCGTGTCTGACTTTCTCGATCGAGAACGCCGCGCCGTGGAGAACGAAATTGCGTTCCTCGGCGAGGTCACCCCGTTTAAGAAATTGGGTTAGGCCGCGCGGCGGGTCGTTTCCATTAGCCAGGCCCGCGCCTGACGCTGGGCTTCGGAGATTTCACGCGCGGTCATTTCAAAGGCAATATCGGCCCGACATTGCTGGCTGCGCTCATCGCCCGACATAGCCCCCAGATTAAACCATTTGTGCGCCTGTATGAGGTCGACATCGACTCCATCCATTCCGGAGGAATAGGCCACACCCAATTCAAAGCAGGCGTCCGGGTTTCCCTGAGCGGCATCTGAGAGCCGTGTTTCCAAGAGAAACTGCGCATTTCTGAAGCTATTT
>JBBATT010000352.1:0-2773 GCA_040398605.1 Chakrabartia sp. | reverse complement strand
TGCATCAGAAGACGGAGGCCCGACCGATGGGGGCTTGATGGACAAGCGGAAGAAGTTCCTGCGGCTCTTCGCTCTGGTTCTGCTTGGTCTCGCTGTCATTTGGGGCATCTGGTACTTCATCACACAGGCCGGCCGTGTCAGCACGGACAATGCCTATGTCGGCGCTGATACAGCCGTCGTCACGCCGCTCATCTCTGGACCAGTCAAAGACGTGCGCGTTGGCGGCACCCAGATGGTCAATAAGGGCGACATCCTTGTCGTCCTTGATGATGCGGATGTCCGCGTCGACCTCGCCAATGCTGAAGCCATGCTGCAACAGGCGCAACAGCGGTTCCGTCAGACCAAAGCCACTGGCACCTCGCTGGATGCGCGGCTTGATGCGCGGGCCGCAGATGCCATGGCGGCACGTGCCCGCCTGACCGTGGCACAGGCGGATTTTGAGAAGGCGCGCGCCGCCCTCAACCGGCGTGATGGCCTCGTCGCCTCAGGCGCAGTATCCGCTGAAGAATTCACCACAGTCCGCACCACCTATCAGCAAGCGCGCGCAGCACTTGATCAGGCACAGGCAGGCGTTGCCGCAGCGGAAGCCACGCGCGCTTCAGCCGTGGGTGACCTTGCCTCAAATGAGGCGCTGACACGCGGCGTCAGCGAACTGACGGCCCCCGATGTCGCCGCTGCCCGTGCGCGGCTCGCGCAAGCCCGTCTCAATCTGGACCGCACCATCATCCGCGCGCCGATCAGCGGCATTGTAACCAACCGACTAGTCCAGATCGGCCAGCGTGTTGCCGCAGGGACTCCGATGATGACGCTCGTGCCCACCGATGCCGTTTTTGTGGATGCCAATTTCAAAGAAAGCCAGTTGAAGAAGGTGCGCCCCGGCCAGCCCGTTGAATTGCGGTCGGACTTTTATGGCAGCGACGTTACCTTTCATGGCCGCGTAAAGGGCTTTGCCGGCGGCACGGGTGCGGCCTTCTCCCTCATCCCCGCGCAGAACGCGACGGGCAATTGGGTGAAGGTCGTTCAGCGCCTTCCTGTCCGCATCCTGCTTGATGCCAAAGAAGTGAAAGAACATCCCCTGCGCGTCGGACTGACGATGGACGCGGTCATCGACACGCGCGACTAATGACCATGGCCCAACCCGAACCGTTGACGGGTGGCCGCCTCATCATCGCGGCCATTGTGCTCGCGCTCGCCAACTTCATCGTCATTCTTGATACAACCATCACCAATGTTTCGGTGCCGCACATTGCCGGGGGTCTTGCGATTTCCCCGTCTCAAGGCACGTGGACCATCACCTCTTACGCTGTCGCCGAAGCCATCACTGTCCCCCTAACCGGCTGGCTGTCAGCCCGCTTTGGCACCTACAAAACACTCATGTTCTCATTAAGCGGCTTTGCGCTTTTTTCCGTGCTGTGCGGCCTTGCGCGCAGCATCGAACTGCTGGTGCTTTTCCGCATCTTCCAAGGCCTATCGGGCGGCCCTTTGATGCCGCTCACGCAGACATTGCTGATGCGCATCTATCCCCCGGAAAAGATGACGCAGGCCATGGCGCTTTGGGGAATGACAACAATTTGCGCGCCCATCTTTGGGCCGCTGATCGGCGGATATATTTCAGACAATTGGTCTTGGCCTTGGATTTTTTACATCAACCTGCCGATCGTGGCCATGTGCCTGTTCCTTGTGAACCGTTTGATAGCCCCATATGAAACACCGACAAAGCGGGAGCGGATCGACATTGTCGGCTTGGTTCTGCTGGTGATCTGGGTCGGCTGTTTCCAGCTGATGCTCGACGTCGGCCGTGAACATGACTGGTTCGCCTCCCCCGGCATTTTGGCGCTCGCGATTATCGCCGCCATCGGGCTGGTTGCCTTCGTTATCTGGGAACTGACGGATCCCCATCCGATCGTCGATCTCCGTGTCTTCCGACATCGAACGCTCTGGGTCGGCACCATCGCTGTTTCGCTAGGCTTTGGCGGCCTATTTTCGATGATCGTGCTGGTCCCGCTCTGGCTGCAATCCGTCATTGGTTACACAGCGAGCGAGTCCGGCCATGCCATGGCTCTTGTGGGCATCTTTGCGGTTTTCATGGCGCCCGTTGTAGGCAAGCTAATAGAGAAGTTCGACGTTCGCCTATGCATTTCGCTCGGCATGCTCTGGCTGGTCGGCGTTGCGACGCTGCGGACAAATTGGTCGACCGAAGGTGATTTCTGGACCTTTGCGCTGCCGCAATTGCTCCAAGGCTTCGGTATGCCGTTCTTCTTCATCGGGCTGATGTCGTTTGCGATGTCTGCCGTCCCCGCCAAGGACACGGCGTCTGCGGCAGGGCTTATCAGCTTCATGCGCACCGTCAGTGGTGCCGTTGGTACAGCCCTCGCCGCTTCTTGGTGGGATGATGCGTCACGCGTCAGCCGCGATCAGTTGGTGGGCAGTCTTAACGGGATGCAGGCTGTTATGGCACAACTGCAGGCATCGGGCCTGTCAGAAGGCCAAGCGCTGAGTGTGATGGACCGCATGGTCGACGCCCAGGCCGCGACATTGGGCGTGAACCACGTCTTCTGGATCGGGGCCGGTATCCTCTTCATCGCCGCATGGCTGCCCTGGTTCGCACCCAGGCCGACAGGCAATTTCATGGCCGGTGCCGGCGGCGGCCATTGACGCCTCTTGCCGGAATCGCACTTTGTATGTAACGCATACAAAAAATAGTACATGAAGGAACGTAACGCATGTCAGCCAAGCTGATCGACGGGAAGAAACTCGCAGCCGAAATCCGCAA
>JBBATT010000351.1:0-2788 GCA_040398605.1 Chakrabartia sp. | reverse complement strand
ATAGCCGACATTGATGTGGCTCTGCATCGGCTGGGTCTGTCCGGCATAGGTTGCGTGATCGAGGTCCATCACATGGATGGACGCATCCGCCATGTCATCGACATAGAGGAATTCACGACGTGGTGTGCCGCTGCCCCAGATCGTGACGGACGGCGCATCATTGTCCTTCGCCTCGCAGAAGCGGCGGATGAGGGCAGGGACCACATGGCTGTTTTCGGGGTGATAATTGTCACCGGGGCCATAGAGGTTGGTCGGCATCACACTGCGGTAATCAACGCCTTCGCTGTCTCCATATTGCCGGTTGTAGCTTTCGCAGAGCTTGATGCCGGCAATCTTGGCAACGGCGTAAGGTTCGTTGGTAGGTTCCAGCGGACCGGTCAGCAGCGCATCTTCCCGCATCGGTTGCGCGGCCAGCTTGGGATAGATGCAGCTTGAGCCCAGAAACATCAGCTTGCGCACACCGGCCTTGAAGGCTTGATGGATGACGTTCGCCTCAATCATCAGATTGTCGTAGATGAAGTCGGCCGGATAGATGTTGTTGGCGTGAATGCCGCCCACCCGTGCAGCAGCCAAATAGACTTCGTCGATACGCTCATCGGCAAAGAACTGGCGGACAGCGGCCTGATCCGTCAGATCCAGTTCGCTGCGCGACCGGGTGATAAGGTCATGGCCTCCATTGCCGTTCAGCGCGCGGACAATGGCACTGCCGACCATCCCGCGATGGCCGGCGACAAAGATCCTGCTCATCCCTCTGTGCTCACCGCAATGTCATAGCCATGCGACTTGAGCAGTTCATGCTTGCGCGCTTCGACAAGGTCACTGTCCACCATTTCTTCGATCATCTGATCGACGGTGATTTCGGGAACCCAGCCGAGCTTTGCCTTGGCCTTGGACGGATCACCCAGCAACGTTTCCACCTCTGCGGGACGGAAGTAGCGCGGATCGATGCGCACGATGACGTCGCCGGTTTTGAGCGGGGTCTCAATGCCCGGGGCGATCGCTGCGATGCGCCCCGTTTCATCGACGCCCGATCCGCTCCATTCGAGTGTCAGGCCCAGTCGCGTCGCGGACTTTTCGATGAAGCTGCGCACGCTGATTTGGTGGCCCGTGGCGATGACAAAATCTTCCGGCGTATCCTGCTGGAGCATCATCCATTGCATGCGGACGTAGTCTTTCGCATGGCCCCAGTCGCGCAGGGCATCCATGTTCCCCATGTAGAGGCAGGGTTCCAGACCGCACAGGATGTTGGATAGGCCGCGCGTCACCTTGCGCGTGACAAAGGTTTCGCCGCGCCGCGGGCTCTCGTGATTGAACAGGATGCCGTTGCAGGCATACATCCCATAGGATTCCCGGTAATTGACGCAGATCCAATAGGCATAGAGCTTCGCCGCGGCATAAGGGCTGCGCGGATAGAAGGGCGTTGTCTCCCGCTGCGGTATTTCTTGCACAAGTCCGTAAAGTTCGCTGGTGCTGGCTTGGTAAAAACGGGTCCTCTTCTCCAGACCAAGGATACGGATGGCCTCGAGCAAGCGCAGTGTGCCAAGCGCGTCAACGTCAGCGGTGTATTCAGGGCTTTCAAAGCTGACAGCAACATGGCTTTGCGCACCGAGATTGTAGATTTCGTCAGGCTGCGTTTCCTGCACGATCCGGATGAGGTTCGTGGAATCGCTCAAGTCGCCATAATGAAGCTTGAACCGTGCGCCTTTGACGTGCGGGTCTTCGTAAATATGGTCAACACGTTGTGTATTGAACTGGCTTGCTCGGCGCTTAATCCCGTGGACTTCATACCCTTTTTCAAGGAGTAATTCAGCGAGGTACGATCCGTCTTGTCCAGTTATACCTGTTATAAGTGCAGTTTTTGTCATGTTTTATTCCGGGTCGCGAGTTGTTATTGATTTTTGAAAATTTATTGTCGTGTAATTATGATGTGATCAATCCATCCGGCCGAGCTGTTTACATCAGGGGATTTGGCCCTGATTTGCAGCCACTGTCCGCCGCAATTGGATGGTATGATGAACGTCGTGGACACCCGCTGAGCAGTTTGGACCGCAGTCGCTCGATCTGCGACGCGCTGGCCGCCGCCGTCGGCGCAATCAATTCGGAAATAGGCAAGCGCCCCCTTCGCACCGTCCAGCGCCCCCGTTTCTGCCGTGATGACATATGTCCCGGGCGCCAGCGTTACGATTTGGCGGGCCAGTTCTGCGTCCAACCCGGGTGTCAGCGCGTAGGCAAGAACGGTGTCGCGCGGATTGCCTGGGCCAGGTTGTAGCGCCGCGATGCCGTCAGTGGTGACGACCCAGTCAATCGGCGGTAGCCGACCAGCATGTCTAAAATCACCATCTGTCACCAAAGCCATGCGGTCGCCAGTTTGAGCACGCACAGCCAAAGCGCGGTCTGTGACAAGGCCCCAGGATTTCTGCGTAACGAGATTGCTGACGATCCCGCTCATCACATCAGCACCCAAAGGTTGCCCCAGCGCGCGGAGCTTTTGTGCGAGCAGGAGCGCGTTGGGCGCAGACGTGCCTTTGGCTGTTAATTCAGCAAGAAAGGGATCAGCCCATTGAGGCTTTCTGGCAAGTTTGGCTGCAAGCGGTGCAATGATGTCGACGTTGCTGGTGGCGGCCACCAGCACCGGCATCAAGATGGGCCAGCTTTCCCGATTGACGCGCATGGCGATGTCGTAGTGCCGGATGGCACCTGCGACGTCGTTACGCCCGACGGCAGCCTCGATGGCGTAGAATTGCGATGGCAAATCCCGGCGCGTCAGCCTGTCGGCGAGGCCCAACTG
>JBBATT010000350.1:0-2789 GCA_040398605.1 Chakrabartia sp. | reverse complement strand
AGCCTTCGGCCTCACCCAGCGCGATGGCCTTGCCGTTGCCGATGAAGGGGAACTTACCGACGCGGACCTTATAACCCGCATCCTTCGCCTTCGCTTCGGTCAGGCCGACGCTCGCGATCTGCGGGTGGCAATAGGTGCAGCCCGGGATGTTCAGCGGGTTCATCGCGTGCGGGTGGACGTCGGTGTTGCCGAGCGCTTGTGCGATGGCTTCCGCCGCAATCACGCCTTCGTGGCTTGCCTTGTGCGCCAGCCAAGGCGGCGCAGTCACGTCGCCAATGGCATAGACGCCCGGCACATTGGTGCGGCACATGGCGTCGGTTTTGATGTGGAAGCGCTTGTCGGGTTCAATGCCCAGCGTTTCGAGCCCGATATTCTCGACATTGGGAACGATGCCGACCGCGACGATGACATGGCTGAACTCTTCGGTGGTAACGGTGCCGTCCTTGGCCTTGATTTCTGCGGTAAGGCCCGCACCGGTATCTGTGATCTTCTGCACGCCGGTGGAGGGGCGGATGTCCATGCCCTGCTTCTTGAGTGCAGCCGCCAGGAAGGCGGAGACCTCTTCGTCTTCCACAGGCACGATGCGGTCGAGCATCTCCACCACCGTCACCTTGGCGCCCATATCATTGTAGAAGCTGGCAAATTCGATGCCGATCGCGCCGGAGCCGATGACCAGCAACTTGGTTGGCATTTCCGGCGGCACCATCGCGTGGCGATAGGTCCAGATGCGTTTGCCGTCGGCCTTGGCAAAGGGCAGATCGCGGGCGCGTGCGCCGGTGGCGATGATGATGTTCTTTCCCGTTAGCTCTTCGGTCTTGCCATCCTTGGTGACGGAGAGTTTGTTGGCGGCGATGAGCTTGCCGTCGCCCATATGGACGGTGATTTTGTTCTTCTTCATCAGGTGACCAATGCCCTGATTGAGCTGCTTGGCGACGCCGCGTGAGCGCTTCACGACCGCATCGATATCCGCGCTGATGTTCGCCGCTGTCAGGCCATAGTCGCCTGCGTGCTGCATATAGTGAAAGATCTCCGCCGACCGCAGCAGCGCCTTCGTCGGGATGCAGCCCCAGTTGAGGCAGATGCCGCCCAGATTCTCGCGCTCCACAATCGCGGTCTTCAGGCCGAGCTGCGCCGCACGGATGGCGGCCACATAGCCACCGGGGCCGGAACCGAGGACGATAAGGTCATAATCAGACATGGGGAGGTCCTTATTTTTTAGTCAGGCGTGCGGGGCCGTGGACGGTTGGACTCATCGACAGCGACAAAGGTGAAACGCCCTGTGGCAACTGTTTCGACGAAATCACTGTCCCGTTCCCGCCGGTCGGCGCGCGCGGAAATCGTCATGGACGTTGTGCCTGTCTTTTCCATCGTGGTGAAGACGGACAGTTCGTCACCTGTGACAGCGCCCGTGGGAAAGCGCATGTCATCTGCGGCCACAAGAATGGCGCGGCCTTTGCTGTGCCGTGAAGCGCGTGATGCCGCGCCGAGCGCCATCTGGCTGATAATCCAGCCGCCAAACGCGCCGCCATAGGGGTTGGTGTCTGTCGGCATGATCGTGACACGGATGTCAGGCGTCATGGGCGTAGGTCCGTTCTCACAGCGACGCGCTGGTCAAGCCACCAGCCCCAGCGGCTTTTCGCAGAGTTCGCGGAAGGCCTTCATCAGTTGGGCGCCGTCGGCACCGTCAATGGCGCGGTGGTCAAAGCTGCCGGTGGCGGACATGACGGTGGCGATCTGCAGGCTGTCATCAATGACGAAGGGCCGCTTTTCACCCGCGCCAATTGCCATGATCATGGCTTGGGGCGGGTTGATGACGGCGTCGAACTGCTTGATGCCGTACATACCCATGTTGGAGAGGCTGGCGGTGCCGCCCTGATATTCCTGCGGCTGCAATTTGCCGTCCTTGGCACGGGCGGCAAGGCTCGCCATCTCGGTTGAGATTGCGCTGATGGTTTTGCTGTCCGCGCCGGTGATGATCGGGGTGATCAGGCCGTTGGGCACAGAGACAGCCACCGAAATATCGGCACGCTTATATTCGATCAGCGTGTCACCCGCAAAGCTGACATTGCACTTGGGCACCTGCACCAGCGCCAGGCCGAGCGCCTTGATCAGCATGTCGTTGACCGACAGCTTGATGCCGCGGCTTTCAAGGCTTGCGTTGAGTTCGGCACGCAGTTTGAGCAGCGCATCCAGGCGGACATCGACGGTCAGGTAGATGTGCGGCACCTGCTGCTTGCTCTCGGTCAGGCGGCGCGCAATCGTCTTGCGCATGCCGGACAGCTTGATGACCTCATGCGGGGTTGCGATGTCGCCGAGCTGAACCGGCGCGGGGGTCGGCGCAGCGGGGACGGGCTTTGAGACAGAAGCGACAGGTGCGCTGGCGGCGGCCGCGGGTGCTGTGCCCGCCTTTGCGACGTCAACATCGGCCTTGATGATGCGGCCATTGGGGCCAGAGCCTGCAAGGCCTGCCAGATCTACGCCGCGCTGTTCAGCAATACGCTTGGCAAGGGGGGACGCAACCACGCGATCACCCTTCACAGCAACCGTTTGTCCTGAGCCTGTCGAAGGACTGTCCTTCTGTTCCGCGGGCTTCGGAGCCGAGGACGGCAGTTGACCTTCGGTCGCCTTCGGCTCGACAGGCTCAGTGCGAGCGGAGGGAGTGGCCGCCTTTGGCGCTGGCACATCCTCATCTTCGCCCTGAATGAGCGCAATCACGGTGCCGACCTTCACGCCATCGGTGCCTTCGGCCACCAGAATCTTGCCAACCACGCCTTCGTCAATCGCTTCGA
>JBBATT010000349.1:0-2809 GCA_040398605.1 Chakrabartia sp. | reverse complement strand
CACCAGTCTCGGCTATTATCTCAACCCGCTCGTCAACGTGCTTCTGGGCCGCATCGTGTTGAAGGAAAGGCTGAACCGTCCGCAGGCGCTCGCCGTGGGCGTCGCGGCCACCGGCGTTGGCATCATGCTGTTCCAGGAACCCGGCGCAATCTGGATTAGCCTGACATTGGCGCTGAGTTTTGGCAGCTATGGCCTCGTCCGCAAGATGGCGCCTGTATCGGCCGTGCCGGGTCTGGCCGTGGAAGTCACTTTGCTTGCCCCGCTTGCGTGTCTGGCTCTGGCCGGTGGACTGGCGACCGAGGGCGGCTTTGGGAGCTCGACAGGCACCAGCCTTCTCCTGATGGGCAGCGGCCTCATCACCGCCATCCCGCTCCTCATGTTTGCGACGGCTGCCCGACGGATGAGCTACACCGCGCTTGGGTTCGTCCAATATATGTCACCGACGATCGTGTTCTTCCTCAGCATCTTTGTTTGGCATGAACCGATCAACGCTGCCCGCCTCGCCTGCTTTGCGCTCATCTGGACGGCCATTGCCATCTTCAGCATCGATGCCCTGCGCCGCGCGCGCAAACCCGCTGTGGAGCCTGTCGCGCTGGATTGAGCGCACGAACGGGTCACGCAACAAGGCCTTAGCCTATCCCCCGTTTGGGCTGAGCCTGTCGAAGCCCCGTCCTTACTTTGCTTAGAGGTTCGGACTTTGTCCTCTTCCGAGATCCCCGCTTAGAAAGGACGGCCCCTCGACAAGCTCAGGGCGAGCGGTTTCTTTGGCGCGTTATTAGAGAACTTAACAAAAAAGGGGCCGCATTTCTGCGACCCCCTTTTTGTGTTCGTTGCTTGAAAAGCGCAGACGATTAGTCGTCGCTCTTCAAGAATGCAGGCATATGATCGGGGTTGCCCCCTTCGCTGCCTTCTGAACTTTCCCGACGTGGGCCACGATCACCGCCGCGTCCGCCACCGGGGCCACGCTTGCGATCACCGCCGCCGCCATCACGACGGGGACCACGATCACCGCGGTCGCCACGATCAGCGCCCCGATCGCCTCTGGGTTCACGCGGTTCGCGTGCCGGACGGGTGTCTTCCAGTTCTGCACCGGTTTCCTGATCAACAACGCGCATCGACAGGCGCACCTTACCGCGCGGATCGATTTCGAGAACCTTGACCTTCACGGCCTGACCTTCGGAAACGACATCGGTTGGCTTTTCAACGCGTTCGTTGCGCATTTCGGACACATGGACGAGACCGTCCTTGCCACCCATGAAGTTCACGAAAGCACCGAAATCAACGATGTTGACGACCTTGCCGTCATAGACCTTGCCGACTTCCGCTTCCTCAACGATGCCGAGGATCCACTTCTTGGCAGCTTCGATCTGATCGATGTCCGACGACGAGATCTTGATCACGCCTTCATCATCAATGTCGACCTTGGCGCCCGTGGTGGCGACGATTTCGCGGATGACCTTGCCGCCTGTACCGATGATGTCACGGATCTTCGACTTGTCGATCGTGATCGTTTCGATGCGCGGAGCATGTGCCGAAAGTTCGCTACGGACTTCGTTCAAAGCCTTAGCCATTTCGCCAAGGATGTGCGCGCGGCCTTCCTTTGCCTGAGCCAGAGCCTTTTCGAAGATTTCCTTCGTGATGCCGGCAATCTTGATGTCCATCTGCATCGTGGTGATGCCTTCGGACGTGCCGGCGACCTTGAAGTCCATGTCACCCAGATGATCTTCATCACCAAGAATGTCGGACAGGATCGCGAAATCCTTGCCTTCGAGGATGAGGCCCATGGCGATACCGGAGACGGGGCGCTTAATCGGCACACCGGCATCCATCATCGCGAGTGAACCGCCGCAAACCGACGCCATCGACGACGAGCCGTTGGACTCGGTGATGTCGCTGGTTAGGCGGATCGTATAGGGGAACTCTTCCTTGGTCGGCAGCACAGGGTGCAGTGCGCGCCAAGCGAGCTTACCATGACCGATTTCACGACGACCCGGCGCGCCAAAGCGGCCGACTTCACCGACCGAATAGGGCGGGAAGTTATAGTGCAGCATGAAGTTTTCGTAGCGCAGGCCACCAAGACCATCGATCATCTGTTCTGCATCCTTGGTGCCCAAGGTGCAGGTGGCGATCGTCTGGGTTTCCCCACGCGTGAACAGGGCAGAGCCATGCGCGCGCGGCAGGAAGTGCGTTTCACCGACGATGGGGCGGATCTGCGTGGTGGTGCGGCCGTCGATGCGGGTGCCATCCTTGAGGATAGCACCGCGAACGATTTCCGCTTCCAGCTTCTTCATCAGCTTCTGCGCGGCCATCTGGTCCTGCGGCGTGGCGTCAGCAAAAGCTTCCTTCGCCTTGCCACGTGCTTCGTTGAGCGCGTTGGCACGGGCGGACTTGTCGGTCAGCTTGTAAGCGGCAGCAATGTCCTTGCCGATGAGCTTCTTCAGCTTGTCCTTAGCAGCACCGAGATCGGCCTGCGCGGGCATGTCCCAAGGTTCCTTGGCAGCCTGTTCAGCGAGCTTCACGATCGCCTTCACGACTTCGCGGCAACCATCATGCGCAAACAGAACGGCACCGAGCATGATTTCTTCCGAAAGCTCATTGGCTTCGGATTCAACCATCATCACAGCGTCGTAAGTAGCCGCCACGACGAGGTCGAGATCACCTTCGGCGACCTGTTCGTCGGTCGGGTTCAGGATGTACTCGCCGTTGAGATAGGTCACGCGTGCACAGCCGATCGGGCCCATGAAGGGCACGCCCGACAGCGTCATCGCAGCCGAGGCAGCGACCATCGCCAGAATGTCAGGCTCGTTTT
>JBBATT010000348.1:0-2827 GCA_040398605.1 Chakrabartia sp. | reverse complement strand
TGGTGTTATGTGATCCCACATCAAGTCGTCTGTTTTGCCTTGGGCCACGATGCATGCGCCACATTCCAGCAGAGGGATGACGCAATTTCTGATCTGATGTGTCGTTTAACGGGGCATGGCGATCGGAAGGTAAAGGATACTATGACCTGCCCAATTGTGGTTCATATCGTGGATGACGATATGGACGTGCTTACGTCAACGGCGATGCTGTTAAAGCTGCTTGGCCACGATGTTGTGTCCTGGAGCTCTCCCTTCGATTTTCTCGAGAAAGCGGCGCTCGAGAAAGATCATGTCGTTCTCTTGGACCTTCGGATGCCCGACCTTGATGGCTTGATGGTCTTCCGCAAGCTGCGCACCGATGAATTCAACAACGCCGTTATTCTGATGACAGGCCATGGCGATAGCGCTTTGGAAGCGGAGGCTTTGGCGCTTGGTTTCTCCGCAATTTTGCACAAGCCGTTTAGCGAAGATGAACTAGTTGCCGCTATCGAAGGCGCGAAGGTCACGGAACCGAGATAGCCGCTGGGCGGTTGTTACCGGTTTCCTGCCCTGAACTTGGGCGCAATCGGGTGAAAGACAATCTCTTATGACAAAATCGTTGGATAGCTTGACGGTTCTCGTAACAGGCGGCGCTGGCTATATCGGAAGCCACGCCGTGCTTGCGCTTCGGGATCATGGCATCAAGACAGTCGTCATCGATAATCTAACAACAGGATTCCGTTGGGCCGTCCCGGACGATGTTCCTCTCATCGTGGCGGATATCGGGGATTTTGCGGCCGTTTCCCTGACAATCAAACAGCATGACATCGGGGCGATCCTTCATTTTGCGGGGTCCGTTGTGGTTCCTGAATCGGTCGAAAATCCGCTCAAATATTATGCGAATAACACCGCCAATTCCCGCACCCTCATCGAAGCCGCAGTGACCAACTGCGTGCCGCACATCATCTTTTCATCGACGGCTGCGACCTACGGCATTCCAGACCATGTGCCGGTTGCCGAGGATGCGCCGAAACAGCCGATCAATCCTTACGGCATGTCGAAGCTGATGACAGAACAGATGTTGGCTGACGTCGCGAAGGCGCATCCCATCAATTACTGTGCGCTGCGCTATTTCAACGTCGCCGGGGCCGACCCCAAGGGGCGCACCGGGCAATCAACTGCAGGTGCCACGCACCTCATCAAGGTTGCTGTTGAAGCCGCCTTGGGCAAGCGCGATCATGTCAGCGTTTTCGGCACCGATTATGATACGCCAGATGGCACTGGCGTTCGGGACTATATTCACGTCTCCGATCTTGCCGATGCCCATGTCCTTGCGCTGAAGGCTCTTGTCGCAGCCCCCGACGAATGCCTAACCATGAACTGCGGCTATGGCCGTGGTTTTTCAGTGACGGAAGTGCTCGATGCGGTTGATCGTGTTGCCGGGGTTAAGATCAACCGGAAGATTGAAGGACGCAGGGCCGGTGATCCCGATGCCCTGACGGCTGACAACAGCCGCATCCGCGCGCGCCTCCCTTGGACGCCGGCTTATGAAGACCTAGATGTCATCGTCACCCATGCGCTCGCTTGGGAGAAAGAGTTGGAACGCCGCGCCCGTTAAGCCTGCGCCAAGGCCGCGCTTCGTTGCGCCGCGCCTGTGATGGCCGCTCGATCAGGATCACCGCGACCAACGACCCAGCTGCCACCGACGCACAAAACCGGTCCATGGGCCAGCCAAAGCGGTGCCGTTTCCATAGAAATTCCGCCTGTCGGACAAAAGCTTGCTTGCGCAAACGGGGCAGACAAAGCCTTTAACGCAGGCAATCCGCCGGACGCTTCTGCCGGGAAGAATTTGAAGTGCAACAGGCCCAGATCAAGTCCGCGCATGATGTCGCCCGCATTCGCAATACCGGGCAAGAAAGGCACCCCAGAAGCGATAGCGGCCTTGCCCAAGGGCTCTGTCAGTCCGGGGGACACGATGAATTCCGCACCGGCATCAAGCGATGCACGCAGGTCTGTTTCGTTGAGGACAGTTCCGGCGCCCACAATCGCGCCATCAACCTTCTTCATTTCCCGGATCACGTCCAGTGCCGCCGCAGTCCGCAACGTCACTTCCAAAACTCTCAGCCCACCTTGAACCAGAGCCTCGGCAATGGGCTGCGCATGGGCGACATCCTCAATGACCAGCACCGGGATGACCGGCGATGTGCGCATAATGGCTTCAATCGGTTTCAAATTCCATGCTCCTTGCAAAAGGCGGCAGCAGCCCCGAACAGGCCCGGCTGTGGATGGGTGATGAGTTTAACGGGCATCCGCGCCATCATGGCCTCGAACCGGCCCTTGGCCCGGAACCGTTCTGCAAAACCGGACGCGAGAAGGATGTCCTTGATACGAAGACCAAGCCCACCTGCAATGACCACTGCCGACGCGCCTTGCGTCAATGCGATATCCCCCGCGACGCTGCCAAGACACAGGCAGAAACGCTCAATCGCGGCAGTTGCCAGGCTGTCCGCGCCGGACATGCCCAGCGCCCACAATGCCTTATCGTCAAGCTGCTGGACGGCGCGTCCCTCAATCCGTGCGAGCGTTTGATAAATGTCGACCAAGCCGGGACCGGCGACGATCCGTTCCACCGACACCCGCCGATAGCGCTTGCGCAACTGGTTTAGCATTTCATCTTCAATGGCATCAAGCGGAGCAAAATCGGCATGCCCGCCTTCTGTGGCCACAACATGATAGGCCGCGCCCGTGCGCCAAACCTGCGATACGCCCAGCCCCGTCCCCGGCCCCAGCACGCTGATGGTGCCATCAACAGGCAAATCCAAGTCCGGCCCACAAAGATGCAGGAAAT
>JBBATT010000347.1:0-2839 GCA_040398605.1 Chakrabartia sp. | reverse complement strand
CGTGGCTGGGAGCAGAACGATCAACCCGACATCGTCTTCACCGGGGTGGCCGGCACATTCAAAGCCATCGATGCTGATCACGTCCACGCCCTTGTTCACGGCAGACACCGCGTGACGGACAGAGGTGCATTTGTGGATAACCTTAACGCCATTTTCCTTGAAGCGCGGGAGATGATCGGTGGGCGCGCGACCCGCTGTCTCCACAATCTTGATACCTGATTGGATGATCGCCTCACGGTAATCGTCATAGGGAATCGGATTGATCGACGGGAGCAAAGTGAGGTTCACACCAAACGGCTTGTCGGTCAGCGCCTTGGTCTTCTCAATCTCTTCCAGCAACGCATCGCCGCTCGGGAACATATGTGCCGTAATAAAGCCCAACGCGCCCGCATTCGCGACCGCGGCCACGAGTTCGCCATAGCCAACGCCGGTCATGCCGCCCATGCAGATCGGCGTTTCCACTCCGAACATTTCAGTCAAGCGCGTCTTAAACATACCCTCTCTCCAATTCGATTGCTGGCACCCGTGCTGCGGGCTTCATCTCTCTCCATTTGTGAAGTTGACGAAAACGTCAAGACGATAGGTGTGAGCGGCCAATTGGGCGTGCCGCGATGATCCGAAAAATCCGCCAGGAGAAGAAATAGAGGCCATTCTGATAAATTAACGCCATTATGGCAATAAGTTGTGCTAGACGCTGTTTTCGGGCCATCCAAAGAGCCTGGCGTATTCAGCCTATGCGTAGCTGCCATCCGGGCAACCAACTGGCCATTATCCACGACAGAGGCCACCGAACATAATGCCGCACATGACAAATAAACCCCAGGATGTTGTCCATAACCTCGCCATGGCGGTGATCGATTCGTCCGTGATGCCCATTCTGCTGCTGGACGAAACATTCCACGTGATCACCGCCAGCGCGTCGTCGACAAGTCTGTTCGGACTGCCCCCCAAAATGATGGCAGGCCAAGACTTCTTTGAACTGGGTGATGGCGAATGGAACCGGCCCCAGCTGCGCGGCCTGCTCCGCATGGCGATGTCCGGCGGCGGTAACGTCGATGCCTATGAAATGGACTTGAAGGTGAAGGACGTCACCCGCAAGCTTTTGGTTCATGCCCAGAGGCTAGATTATGGGACGTCAGGCCAAGACTGCCTGCTCCTCACCGTTTCAGATGTCACGCTGGCCCGGATGGGTGATCGGCACAGGGATGATCTGATCCGCGAAAAGGCGGTATTGCTAAAGGAACTCCAGCACAGAATTGCCAACAGCCTTCAGATTATCGCGAGCGTGCTGATGCAAAGTGCGGGCCGTGTTCAATCAGAAGAGGCGCGGTCGCATCTGCGGGATGCCCGCAACCGGGTGATGTCGGTGGCCACCCTTCAGCAGCAATTGTCTGAAGCCGGGCCGGCAGAAGTGCGGCTCGACGATTATTTCACGCGCCTTTGCCAGAGCCTGAGCGCCTCGATGGTCCGAGATGCCGGCAAAATCAAAATTGCCGCCATTGTCGATGACAGCCGCGTCAGTGCGGACCGGTCTGTCAGCCTTGGCTTGATCGTGACGGAGCTGGTCATCAACGCCCTGAAGCACGCGATCCCCGAAGACCGGGAGGGTAAGATTTTCGTGCGCTACAACAGCACGGGTTCAGGATGGCAATTGTCTGTGTCCGACACGGGCGTCGGAACCCGAGAGTCATTAGCGGAAGCGAAGCCCGGGCTTGGCACCAGCATCGTAGAGGCGCTGGCAAGCCAGCTTGATGCGACACTTTCCGTCCAATCAGAAAATCCTGGCGTGTCGATTAAAGTGACACACGCTGAAGCCGACGCTGGGGATCAATCGGAGACAGGCGCGGTCTAACAAGCCGTACGCTTCAAAAATGGCGAATGGGAAAATGGTGGGCGTGGCTAGGAATGCGCTTGCGCGCGCCTGCAATATCTACACGAGCTACCCAGGCAAATCTGCGGGATGGTGACGCATTCGCGCCATTGAGTAGCTGGATTTGCGCAGCCATTGCGCGTTTGCCAAATCGATCAGGTTCAAATTGAACCAATCGAACACTGTGTGGCGTGAGCCCAGTTTTACGACGAAAATTCAACGTTGCCATGGCTCCGGTGGGCGCTAGTTTTTGTGCGTTCGTTATGAGGGCATAGGTATTTTTCTAGTGTCTTTTTGTCGCGGCCCATTGCGGCAAGAATTGGATGAGCACGCCGATCGCAACTGCAAGTACCAGCGAGGCCAGCGGTCTGCTGAGATCTAGCCCCCCTTGGGCCAGAGGCTTGTCTAGAAAATCCCCAACCGTTGCGCCAAGTGGTCGCGTTAGGATGAACGCGGCCCAAAAGAGCATGACGCGGTTCGCGCTCGTAAAGCGCCAAAGACCTACTAGCACGATCAGGCCCAAAGCGAACATCGTCGCACCGCCCAGATACCCAAGCCCGCCGGTGTCCGCCGCCCAGTCGCCGAGTGCGGTTCCAAGAGTCTGTGAGAATGTGATTGTGGTCCAGTAGAGCGCTTCTGACTTGGGTCCAGCGACATTCTCCATAGAGATCGACCCGGTCAGGCGATGCCAGACGACCAGCGACAGGAGCACCAGCCCGAGCAGGACCGCAGAACCGCCCGTATAGCCAATCCCCATTGATCGCGTGGCAAAGTCGGCCATGGTTGTGCCCGCCGTCGTTGAGGCGATGATCGTGGCCCAATACAGCCAGGGACGGAAGCTCTCCACGCGGATCTGGATCATGACCAGAACCAGAAGTGCCGCCCCAAATATCGCGGTGCCAACCAGATAGCCCATGTTCCAGCTCATAGACACGGTGTCGCCTGCGGTTCCCCCCAGTGTCGTGGCAA
>JBBATT010000346.1:0-2844 GCA_040398605.1 Chakrabartia sp. | reverse complement strand
GGTGAAGTGTGGAAGCTGGAAGAAGGCTTGCCCGAACTCATCGCCGATTGCCGCAAGCTGCTTGATGCGGACTCGCGGTTCCTGTTCCTGACGGTCTATGCCGTCCGCATGTCTGCGCTCGCCATTGGCGAGTTGGTGCGCCAGCACTTTGCTGATCTCGGCGGCACAGTGGAATGCGGTGAACTCGGCGTGCGGGAAGAGGCAAGGGGCCTTGTGCTGCCGACGGCTATATTTGCGCGCTGGTCGCGGTAAGGGCTGCGCTTCATCTGTGTGCCAAAGTTAGAGGGCAGGGCTTCGACAGGCTCAGCCCAAACGGAGTAAAGTGTGGGCGTCCTTAGGCTTACTCCCGCAGCGCCCTAATCCCGGCCCCGGCTGCGAAGGGCGCGACAGCGACAAGAAACAACGAAGACGCCGCCAAGAACCTCAGTGCCCCGCCGCCAAAATCCCCGATGCTCCCTGCGCCGAAGATGATGAGCGGAATGGCGAGCGGCAGCATGAGAAGCCCCGCCAGCGCGCCACCGCGTCGAAGCCCGGCGGTCAGGCTCGCGACCATCACGCCAAGGGCGGCCAGACCCGGTGTTCCCGCCAGCAGGCCCAGTTCCACCGCCGCCAGCGTCTCGCCATCGAGCCGCAACATAGCAGAGGCGGGAATGGCGGCGAGCATCAGCGGCGGGCCAAAGCCTATCCAGTGCGCGGTGATCTTGGCGGCGGCAATCATCTCTTCCCCCATGCCGCGCACGGCATATTGATCGAGCACGCCCGCTTCCGCATCGGGCGCGATCAGCCGGTCGACGGGCAGGAGGGCTGCGAGCAAAGCGGCCACCCACAACACGCCGCCGCCCGTTTTGGCGAGCAGGGCACCATCCGGTCCGACCGCAAAGGGGTAAAGCGTGGCGACCAGCAAGAAGAACACGACCGGCAGGCCGATGCCGCCTGATCCCAGCGACAGGCGCAGGTCACGCCCAAGGATGGCGAGAAACGCCTTCATTCCGCCGCCTCCAGCGTCAGCGCTTGCGCGTTAGTCAGTCCGAGCGGCTGGTGGGAGGCGATAACTGCGATCCCGCCCTGCGCCCGATGCGCGGCAATTGCGTGCTCCAGCAGAGCCAGTGAGGCTGTATCCAGCCCATTGCCAGGCTCATCGAGCAACCAGATGTCGGCGCCACTTGCCAGCACGCGGGCCAGGTTGGCGCGCCGCCTTTGCCCGGTGGAGAGCAGTCGCACGGGCACGTGGGTGAGGCGCGTCAGGTCCAAAGCGTCGAGCGCCGCTGCCACCGCAGCCGGTCCTGTGCCGTCGATCCCCGCCCAATAGCCGAGCGCCTTGGCCAGTGGCAGGCGCGGGTCAAGCGCGGGGTTTTCATCAGACAGGGCAAGCCGTCCGTCATGGGTCACTGTGCCGGCATAAGCAGGCAGCAGCCCTGCGATCAGCCGCAACAGGCTCGATTTGCCGACGCCATTGGGGCCGGTCAGCAAAAGCGCGTCACCGGGACCCAGCGCCGCGTTCAATCGTTTGAACAACACACGCCCGCCGCGCACGCAGGCGAGATTGGAAAGGGTCAGCGAGGCCGTCATGCGACGATGTTTTCCAGCTTGTGCATCTGATCATCGGTCAGGCCGAAATGATGGCCGACTTCATGGACCAGAACATGCGCGACTAGATGTTCGAGCGTCTCGCTGCTTTCTGCCCATTCATCGAGGATTGGTCTGCGGAACAGGTGGATGGTTGTTGGCAGGTCGCCCGTCTGCGCGGTTTCGCTCACGGGCCTGCCCGAATAGAGGCCGGACAGATCAAAGGGGTCTTCAATGCCGAGTTCGGCCAGCGTCGCTGCATCGGCGAAATCGTCCACGATCAGCGCAACATGGCCCAAATGGCTGCGAAACAGCTCCGGCAGGCGCGCCAAGGCGTTGCGCGCCAAGGATTCAATGTCCGAACAACTCGGTGCCAGTTGACCTTTCCCCGTCATCCCTGCGACATAGAGATATAAATGAAAGAGGCAAAGCATGGTCGAACAACTCTCCCCCGAAGAACGCACCGCCGCCCTGGACCGGCTTGGGGAATGGGACGTCGATGACGCCCGCGACGGCATCACCCGCCGGTTCCTCTTTAAGGATTTTTCGGAAGCCTTTGCCTTCATGACGCGCGTCGCGCTCTTGGCCGAAGTGCAGGACCACCACCCCGAATGGTCTAATGTGTGGAACCGCGTCGACATCCTGCTGACCACGCATGACGCGGGCGGCTTGTCGCAGCGGGATATCAAAATGGCGACGGCGATTGACGCGTTGGTGGAGTAATTGCTCCCCGTCATGCTGAACTTGTTTCAGCATCCATGAACACGGACGGTGAACGTCCGGCGCCACAGCCGGCTGCTGTGGTGCCAATGGATCCTGAAACAAGTTCAGGATGACGAAGGAGAGAGCGCGGCTCTTTCCTACAAAGGGCAGATTTTAATGCGCGGAGGCCCTCAACTTCCTCCACCTCCATAACTTCCAGACGCCCTACTTCCCCCGGATCCACTGCGCACGGACGAACCATCCAAGCACACCGATTGCAATTGCGAGGCAGACGCCGGTGACACCCCAGAACGCCCAAGGCTCTTTGGCATAGGGGATGCCGTCCACATTCATCCCAAGCAGGCCGGTGACGAAGGTCAGCGGCAGGAAGATGAGCGCGACAATGGAGATAAGCAGCGCGCGGGTGTCGATCACTTCGGCGCGGCGGTCCGTGAGTTCTTCGTGGATGAGGGCCGCGCGTTCCCGCATTGCCTCGAGCTCTTCGGCCATGCGGGCGGCGCGGTCTGCGGCTTCGCGCAGGTGCATCCGGTCATCCTCGTCGAGCCAGTCAAGCTC
>JBBATT010000345.1:0-2845 GCA_040398605.1 Chakrabartia sp. | reverse complement strand
AATCTTGGCTGGTTGGCCGCGCCGCTCCTGCTGGCAGGATGTGCCATGTCACAAGTCACGCTTGGCCCTTCAGAGAATGACGATGCGGGAAGCGTCGCGGTTTTGAGCGCGGCAGGCACTGAGCTTGCGGTCGTCGATAAGGCGGGCGCGGTCGCCAGCGTCTCCGGTGGCTCTGCCTCCGTCAAGGCGATGGACAGTGCGGCCTTCGATGCGAAGTACGCGGATCTGCTGGCCGGATTGCCGACACCGCCGCGCACGTTCGTGCTCTATTTCAAGGAAAACTCGGTTGAACCAACCGAAGAATCGCAAGCATTGCTGGCCGAGATTTTCGCCGAGATTAGAAAGCGCGCCGGGGCGGACCTCGAAATTACCGGCCACACCGATACGGTGGGCCCAGAAGAGGTGAACGACGCCTTCTCGCTGCGCCGGGCAGCGGAAATCACGTCCTATCTGTTCTCACAGGGTCTCGACAAAACCATTGTCCGCATTGGGGGACGTGGGGAACGGGAATTGCGCGAACAAACGCCGGATGAAACATCGTCGGCAATCAACCGCCGGGTGGAAGTTATCGTCCGCTAATCAGCCGCAGTTCGCGTGGCCGAGGGCTTCAAGCACATCATCGAGCCGCGCTGGATCTCCGAGAGCAATGACATCGCCACCTGAGTCGGCGTTCAGCACATGCCCCGACCAGTCGCAGACCATGCCGCCTGCGCCCTCGATGACAGGAACAAGGGCCGCAAAGTCATGCAGCTTGAGACCCGCTTCCACGACAATGTCGACATGGCCGCTCGCGACGAGGCCATAATTGTAGCAGTCCCCGCCATAGATGATCCGCCGCCGCGCAACTTTGGCAGCAAGCGAGAGGAAATGGTCTGCCTCATGCGCGCTGAAGAGGTGTGGGCTGGTCGTTCCGAGTACGGCGTCATCAAGGGCACGGCACCGGCGGGTGCGCGCAGGCGCGCCATTGAAGGTTGTCGGCTGTCCGATGGCGCCGACCCAGCGTTCTCCGGCAATGGGTTGATCGATAATGCCCAGCACCGGCCAGCCATCCTGCAACAGCGCGATGAGCGTGCCGAAGATTGGGCGACCGGCGACAAAGCTTGTCGTTCCGTCAATAGGGTCGAGCACCCATACCCGGCTGGCATCGGCGCGCTCGCTGCCGAATTCCTCGCCGATGATGCCATCACGCGAGGCTTCGCTGGCGAGCAGTTTGCGCATGACCTCTTCCGCCGCGCGGTCAGCGAGCGTCACGGGGGAAGCGTCGTCCTTGGTCTCTAGACCGAAGGCACCTCGGAAATACGGCCGGATGGCCGCACCCGCCGCGTCCGCCAGTGCATTGGCCAGCGCGAGATCGGTTTCCATGGTCATAAAAGGATCAGTGCTGGAGGGATTTTACGATGTCTTCGACCATCTTCTTGGCGTCCGCGAGGAGCATCATGGTCTGGTCCATATAAAACACGTCATTGTCGACCCCGGCATAGCCGACGCCGCCCATGGAGCGCTTGATGAACATGATGGTCTTCGCCTTGTCCACATCGAACACGGGCATGCCGTAAATGGGGGAAGACTTGTCGGTCTTCGCCGCAGGGTTCACCACGTCGTTCGCGCCGATGATGAAGGCGACATCGGTCTGGGCAAATTCGCTATTGATGTCTTCGAGTTCGAAGACCTCGTCATAGGGCACGTTCGCTTCGGCCAGCAGCACGTTCATATGGCCGGGCATACGTCCGGCGACAGGGTGGATGGCATATTTGACGCGCACGCCTTCCTTTTTGAGCAGATCGCCCATTTCGCGCAGAATGTGCTGCGCCTGTGCCACCGCCATGCCGTAACCGGGGACGATGATGACCTGTTCGGCTTCCTTGAGAAGGAAGGCGGCGTCCTCGGCGGAGCCGCGCTTCCAAGGGCGCTGCTCCTTGGCTTCACCGCCGCCGGATGAGGCTTCCGCGCCAAAGCCGCCTGCGATCACGCTAATGAAGCTGCGGTTCATTGCCTTGCACATAATGTAGCTGAGGATCGCACCCGACGAGCCAACAAGCGCGCCGGTAATGATCATCGCGCTGTTGCCGAGCGTGAAGCCCATGGCCGCTGCGGCCCAGCCCGAATAGCTGTTCAGCATGGAGACGACGACGGGCATGTCCGCCCCGCCAATGGGGATGATCAGCAGGAAACCGATGAGGAAGCTGAGCGCGGTGATCGTCCAGAAAATCCAAGGGCTCTGGTCGGTCAGGAAATAGCCGATAAGCCCGAGGATCGCTGCCAGCGTGCCAAGGTTGATGATATGACGGCCGGGCAACATGATCGGCGCGCCCGACATATTGCCGTTGAGCTTCAGGAAAGCGATGACCGATCCTGAGAAGGTGATCGCACCAATTGCGATGCCTAGACCCATCTCAATCCGGCTGACCGCGTGAATGAGGCCATCGGGTCCCGCGATCCCAAAGTTCGCAGGCTCAAGGAAGGCTGCGGCGGCCACCAGCACAGCGGCCAAGCCGACCAGCGAGTGGAACGCTGCCACAAGCTGCGGCATGTCCGTCATCGCGATCCGTCGCGCCGTGATCCAGCCGATGCCGCCGCCAATCGCAATCGCGCCGAGGATTTCAGGCAGGGTCGCCCATTCGTGGGTCAGCAATGTAGTGACAACGGCAATCAGCATCCCCGCCATGCCGAAGCGGTTGCCGCGCCGCGACGTGGCAGGCGATGAAAGCCCGCGCAGGGCGAGGATGAAGAACACCCCGGAAAGCAGATAGGCGAGCATGACCCATGAAGGTTGTGCAGATGCAGCGTGCATGAATGTCCTGCCCCCGTTGGCATAGTGTTGATGTTTGGCGGAGGATTAGGGAGG
>JBBATT010000344.1:0-2875 GCA_040398605.1 Chakrabartia sp. | reverse complement strand
ATGCACCATCGGTGCTGTCCGAAGTCCCTCTGGATGCGGACATCATGAATGAAGAGCCGTTTGGCCCTGTTGCCATTCTCAACCCCTTTGCGCGGGAAGAGGATATGATCACCGAGGCCAACCGCCTGCCTTATGGTCTTGCGGCCTATAGCTGGACCAACGACGTGAAGCGCCAGCGTCGGCTCATGCGCGAAGTTGAGACGGGGATGTTGGGCATCAACACCACGATGATTGGCGGCGCAGATGCGCCCTTTGGCGGCGTCAAATGGTCAGGTCACGGCCATGAGGACGGACCGGAAGGTCTGCACGCCTGCCTTGTGGCTAAGGCTGTGCATGAAGGCTGACGAATTGGGAGGGCTGACCCGCCGCAACGTCAATGTGGCAATGGGGCTTGGTCTGGCGATGGCCGCCGCGCCCGCAGGTGCTGGAATGTTTGAAAAAGGAACTGCGATGACCCATGAACTGAAAACCGGCGGTGACCGGGGCTATCTCCGCATTGCCACGGAAGAGGCCTTTGCCACGCGGGAGCAGATTGATGTCTTTCTGCGCATGGTGAAGGACGGAACAGCGGACAAGGGCATGGTCTCGCTCTGGGGCTTTTACGCCCAAAGCCCGTCGGAACGGGCAACGCAGATTATCGACCGTCTGCTCAATCTTGGGGAGCAGCGCATCCGGCACATGGACGAAACGGGAATCGACAAAGCCATCCTCGCGCTGACGTCGCCCGGGGTTCAGCCGATGCTCGATATGGAAGAAGCCAAAGGCATTGCGTCCCGCGCGAACGATTATCTGGCCGATGCCGTCCAGAAGTATCCCGATCGCTATATCGGGATGACGGCGGTTGCCCCGCAGGACCCTGAATGGTCCGCCGCTGAAATTCGGCGCGGCGCAAATGAGCTTGGCTTTAAGGGCGTGCAGATCAACAGCCACACCCAGGGCCAATATCTTGATGAGGCGCAGTTTGACCCGATCTTCCGCGCGCTCGCCGACACGGGCCAGCCGCTTTATATTCATCCGGCGACCCTGCCTGACTCCATGATGGGCGGCATGATTGATGCAGGTCTTGATGGTGCCATCTTCGGTTTTGGCGTGGAAACGGCATATCATTTGCTGCGTCTCGTCACGACCGGCCTTTTTGACCGCTATCCCGACCTCCAGATCATGGCCGGACATGGGTGTGAGGCTTTGCCTTACTGGCTATATCGCACGAACTATATGCATCAGGCGGGCGTCCGGTCGAACCGCTATGAGCGGTTGAAGCCGCTCAAGCACGACTTGTTTCATTATATGCGCAACAACTTCCTCGGCACCTGTTCGGGACTGCCATTTGAGCCTGCAGTTAAGCTGATGATTGAGGTGATGGGCGAGGATCGCGTCATGTATGCGATGGATTACCCCTATGAATATGTTGCCGATGAAGTGCGGGCGATGGACAATCTTGATATTTCGGCAGACCAGAAGAAGAAGTTTTTCCAGACCAACGCGGAACGCTGGTTCAAACTATAAATTAAGGACAAGAGGATGGGGAAGGGGATGTCTGCTCCGGCAAAGGGGGCTTGGTATGCGCTGCTGATCATTGCGCTGACCAACGCGATGAGTCTGCTGGATCGCAATATCCTTGCCATCCTCGCCCCGCGCATCAAGGCGGACCTGGGGGTTGGCGATGCGGAGATGGGTCTGCTCTATGGCACCGTCTTTGCGCTATTTTATGCCCTGTTTTCGCTCCCGCTTGGCCGTTTGGCTGACGGATGGGTGCGTACCCGTTTGCTTTCGTTGTGCATCGCCTTTTGGTCGTCGGCTACGGCACTGGCAGCTTTTGCCAGCAGCTTTGGGGTCTTGGCATTGTCACGCCTTGGCGTCGGCATTGGGGAGGGCGCGACGCAGCCCGCCGGCACTTCGCTGATCTATGATTATTGGCCGAAGGAACGGCGCGGTTTCGTGATGGCAGTGCTGGCCTCCTCCATTGCCATCGGCCTTGGCGGATCGCTGGTTCTGGGGGGTGTGGCTTCCGACTGGTGGGACCATGCTTATAGCAATGGCGCGGCTCCCTTAGGATTGTCCGGATGGCAGTTTGCCTTCCTCGCCGCGGCCGCCCCCGGCTTCGTGCTGTCCATCTTTCTCTGGCGCCTGCGAGAACCGGAACGCGGGGCAATGGATGGCATTGCAACCCAAGCCGATCCGGCGCCGTTCGCCGCATCCGCCGACGTTCTCGGCTCTGTGACGCCGGGGTTAAATTGGATCAGTCTGAGTAAGCGTGGCGCCACGCGGGGGCACTGGGTTCTCAACCTGAGCGTGCTCGCTGGGCTCATCGTTTTGATGGTTATATTGGCCAACATTTGCGCGCATCTTTCCCCGCGCCCAGACCTTGTTTTCGGGTCATTCAGCATCAGTCCCCACACCCTGCAATGGAGCGTGATTGGCTTTGGTGCGTTTGTGATCATCAACTTGCTGCAGGGGCTATCGCTTTCAGATAAGCCGACCTTTGCCGTGATTGCAGGGTCCCCAACGCTGGTGATGGTGATGGCGGTCGGCGCGCTTCAGTCGGTGATCAACTATGGCATCATGGGGTTCACGCCGAGCTTCCTGATGAAGACCTATGATCTATCGATGAAGGACACTGCACTGTCTTTCGGGCTGTTGTCCGCTGCGTTGGGCATTGTTGGGCCGATGATTTCCGGCCCTGTATCGGACATTTTGCACAAACGCTTTCCAGGTAGAGGCCGGTCCTATGTGACGCTTTTCGCGCTCGGCATATCGCCGTTCCTCGGGATGTGGGTCTACACCGCGCCGACTTCGGGTGATTTTTTCCTTCGCTTCTCTTTGTACAGCATCATCCTGACGGGATGGCTGCCGCCGCTTTATGCCATCATGTATG
>JBBATT010000343.1:0-2877 GCA_040398605.1 Chakrabartia sp. | reverse complement strand
GGTCCAGCACGGCGGCGTGAAGAGCCGGGCGCAAGGCCATTCCGGCTTCACCGTCTTTTGCCCAGACAATCTCTGCGTCAAAGGAATTATAGTTGCCGAAGGACAAAAGCAGATACCCGCAGCGTGGCGACGGGCCGATATAGCGCACGCGACATCCGACAGACGTGATGTCAATCACTTCGGCGTCCATTCTGAGGCCGTTCGTCCAGCGCAGCTTGCACGGCATCGACACCGGCCAACGCGGTTCCCTGCGGTCTTCAGCAATCGGACAGGTGCCAGACATTCAAACCCCACTGTTTGAAACATCAGTTAGACCCATATTGGATTAATAAAGCGTGATTATGGAGGTTTTATTTTGTGCTTGCCGGTCAGAGATATCGCTGCGCTCACCAGTCTAGATGGCCTGAGAGACTCTGCTTGCCGTCCGCTGCCCGTCAGACTATAGAGGCCTCGTCTTCTCGACATCGTTATAAATGTTGAGGTCGGAACCGCGCGGTTCCGGCGCCGAGACTGCATTGTATTTTGCGCGACGTAGATGATGGAGATCCGATGGCGGATATCGCCGCATTGACTGCTCTTATCCAGCCCCTTGCCGATGCGCAGGGGTTGCGGCTTGTGCGCGTCAAGATGTTTGGCGGCACGACAGACCCGACATTGCAGGTGATGGCCGAACGGCCCGACACCCGCCAGCTGGTCATTGAAGATTGCGCCTCGTTATCTCGCGCTATTTCTGAACTGTTCGACGAAGTTGATCCGATTGAGGAAGCTTATCGGCTCGAAGTCAGCTCGCCGGGCATTGATCGTCCGCTCACGCGGCTGGAAGATTATGCCGACTGGAAGGGCTTTGATGCCCGCGTCCGAATTCCAGACGGCTTTGAAGGCCGCAAACAGGTCGAAGGCCGACTTTGCGAGCTGGAAGATGATGTGATTGTCATCATCACGTCGAAAATGCGCGAGACAGTGCGCATACCCTATTCCGTGATCGGTACGGGCAAGTTGTTGCTGACCGATGCGCTCATCAAAGCCACCGCGCCGCTCTCTGCCGAGGGTGCGGACGTTATTTCTGTGGAAAGGTAAGACCCATGTCCAACGCCGTCTCTGCCAATAAGGCTGAGCTTCTTGCCATTGCCGACGCGGTTGCCCGCGAAAAGCTGATCGACAAAGCGATCGTGCTTGAGGCGATGGAAGACGCCATCCAGCGCGCCGCCCGTGCGCGCTATGGCGCCGAGAATGACATCCGCGCGAAAATCGATTCGACATCGGGCGACATGCGCTTGTGGCGCGTTGTCGAAGTTGTTGAAGAAGTGGATGACTATTTCAAGCAGGTCAGCCTGAAGGACAGCCAGAAGCTCCAGCCGGGCGCTGTGCTGGGTGACTTCATTGTCGACCCGTTGCCCCCGATCGAGTTCGGTCGCATCGCTGCACAGGCTGCCAAGCAGGTGATCTTCCAGAAGGTCCGCGATGCGGAGCGGGAGCGCCAGTTTGAAGAGTTTAAGGACCGCGCGGGTGAAATCATCACTGGCGTCGTGAAGCGGGTTGAGTTTGGCCATGTCGTTGTTGACCTTGGCCGCGCCGAAGGCGTCATCCGTCGTGATCAGCAGATCCCGCGCGAAGTGCTGCGTATCAATGACCGCGTCCGCGCGCTCATCCTCAACGTCCGCCGTGAAAACCGCGGGCCGCAGATTTTCCTGAGCCGCGCGCATCCTGATTTCATGCGCAAGCTGTTCGCGCAGGAAGTGCCGGAAATTTATGATGGCGTCATCGAGATCAAGGCCTGCGCCCGTGACCCCGGAAGCCGCGCCAAGATCGGCGTCATCAGCCATGACGGCTCCATTGATCCGGTCGGCGCCTGCGTCGGCATGAAGGGCAGCCGCGTTCAGGCGGTTGTGCAGGAGCTTCAGGGCGAAAAGATCGACATCATCCCTTGGTCGACCGACATGGCGACCTTTGTGGTGAATGCGCTCCAGCCTGCCACCGTCAGCCGCGTGCTGATCGATGAGGAAGAAGAACGCATTGAAGTCGTCGTGCCGGACGATCAGCTCTCGCTCGCTATTGGCCGTCGCGGCCAGAATGTGCGTCTCGCCTCAATCCTGACGGCGTCTGCCATCGACATCATGACCGAGACGGATTCCAGCGAGAAGCGTCAGCGCGAATTCATTGAGAAGTCGGAAATGTTCCAGCAGGAACTCGACGTTGATGAAACGCTCGCCCAGCTGCTGGTGGCCGAAGGCTTCAGCACGATGGAAGAAATCGCTTACGTGCAGCCGGATGAAATCGCCTCCATCGAAGGTCTGGACGATGAAATCGCGTCCGAACTTCAGGAGCGTGCGCAGGAATCGCTGGATCGCCGCGAAGTCGCCAACCGTGAGGCACGTCAGGCTCTGGGCGTTGAAGGCGCCCTGGCTGAACTGCCGCATCTGACCGAAGCGATGCTCGTCACGCTCGGTAAGGCCGGCATCAAGACGCTCGACGATCTGGCTGACCTTGCCACCGACGAACTCGTCGAGCGCAAGCGTCGTGACGAAGGTCGTCGTAATCGCACCAACACCACCGAAGCGCGCGGCGGCGTGCTTTCGGACTATGCCCTGTCGGAAGAGCAAGGCAACGAGATCATCATGGCAGCCCGTGCACACTGGTTCGCCGACGAGGAGACCGCCGATGCGGGAACCTCAGCATGAACCAGAACGTCGTTGCATAATTACAGGTGAGCGGGGTCCAAAATCGGGCCTCATTCGCCTCGCGGTCGGGCCTGACAATGTTGTTGCGCCCGACGTCCGCGCACGCGCCCCGGGCCGGGGTGCGTGGATTGGTGTTGACCGTCCTGCCCTTGAAGAAGCGATTGCCAAGGGCAAGCTGAAAGGCGCGCTTGCCCGCGCC
>JBBATT010000342.1:0-2906 GCA_040398605.1 Chakrabartia sp. | reverse complement strand
CTTCCAGCACATGGCCAATGCCAAGGCCGATCGCGCCCTGTTCATCATGCGCGCACATGGCAATGACGGCATGGTCAAAGCGCGGGTCGCCAATACCCGGCATCGCCAGAAGAAGCCGGCCGGTAAGGAATCGAGCATCAGACATCAACGCTGTCTAACCGAAACGAGGGCGGGTGGAAAACAGGCATGGCCAATCTGCTATCACAATTAACGGCTTCTACCCTTTAGCCCGGACAGCCAAAGCGGACCGCCAGAAAATGGCCCGCCATCCGGGGGCGGATGGCGGGCCTGAGGGGTTGGCGGGGCCAACCCTGTCCGCCCCGACACCAGAAAACGGGCGCCGGGCATCTTGTCAGACCGCTTAACCGACTGCCGGGCCACGGGGGGGAGAGCGTGGCAGTCAACAGTCTGACAGGATGGGAACGGCGGTCGCCCGCACTTGTTCCAACAGCGGCGCAAAATGCGGGGCTGCAATCGCGGGGTTCGATGGCAGGGTCCGGGGGCTAAGTCCGGGGGCGGGAACGTTCTCCCCTCTCCCGCGTTCTCCTTGAAAGAATGAAGGGGAACAACCGTCATGCTCCAAGACGCACTCCAGCCCCGCGAAAGCTGGGCACCGCCAGCCATGGCATCCACAGAGACAGACCGCCTGTCGAGCACGATATCGACTCTGCGCCATCACCAACACCTCGCCCGAAGTGGGGAGCGGCCGGATCACCTCCACCAAATTCTACAGGGATGGGCAGGCCGCTACCGCCTCCTTTCCGACGGTCGTCGGCAGATCACCGGCCTCTACTTACCGGGAGATTTGTGTGACCCCTGCTGGCTAGATGGCGGGCGCGCGGTGCAATCCGTCGTCGCGCTGACACCCATTCAAGCAAGCCGCACATCGCGCCGCGAAATGGAGTCCCAAGCCGCAGAGGATGTCGGCCTCATGAAGTTTCTTTGGCGCCAGACCCAGTTTACGCAGCAGATTCAGGCGGAGTGGCTGGTCAATCTTGGCCGCAAGAACGCAATGGAACGCCTGTCTCACTTGCTGTGCGAACTCTATACGAGGTTGTCGAGCGCAGGTGCGGCCGACCAAAAGTCATGCGAGATGCCACTCACGCAACTCGACTTGGCCGATCTCGCCGGACTTACCCCGGTGCACGTCAACCGCACCCTGCAGGAAATGCGATCCATGCAGTTGATTGAGCTGCAATCCCGACGGCTGACCATATTGGACTGGGAATCTTTGCGACGGATTGGCTGGTTCGACCCCACCTATCTTGCCGTGCGCAGCGCAAGAGACAGTTTTCAGTCGGCAGCCTGATCAGCCGCGCTCCCAACCACACCGAAGGACACGAACATGGCCAAGACGCCGGGCCAAGCGCATGCCGACGACATTTCGTCCGGCATGACGCCGAGCACTTTGAAGATCTTGGGTGCGCTCACGCTGGCGGCAGCGACCCTCATCACAAGTGCCGCAGTCTATGCTTGGTGGCGCAAGCGGGATGATTCGGACGGCCACGTTAGCCCTGCAGCCTTTGCGCATGGGGAGAGTGACCCTGCCAATTTTGACCAGACACGTTCCGCCGGGCCGGAAGGGATGCGCGATACGCCCGGAGAGACGTGGGACAAGGTCGATCAGGCCGGTGACGAGTCCTTTCCTGCAAGCGACCCGCCCAGCTATTGAGCGCAGCCGCGTGTTGCGTGACGTCGAGGAAGATAGAAAGGCAGTCAGGGCCTGCGATGCCGCATGACACCGACATTCTAGTGGTAGATGACGATCCCTTGCTCCGGCTCGGCATCGTCTCCATGCTGCGCGATCTCGGCTATCGAGCGATCGCCGCGCAGGACCCGATGCGCGCCTTGCCGATGGTGCATCAGGGGCTTGGCGTCGATCTCCTCATCACAGATTACAGCATGCCGGGCATGACTGGGGTGGAACTGGCCCATCGAATGTCGCGGGAGCGCCCGGGCCTGCAGGTCCTCATCATGACAGGCCACCAACAGCTTGAGGATGATCTGGATCCTGATTGGCGCAAGCTCACCAAGCCCTTCACTGAAGCAGAACTGCGTCGGGAAATCGAATCCATGACGTCACACTGAAGGAACCGCCTCCCGACAGGGAAAGCGCACGGCAACGGTCCTTCCACCGCCTGCTGTCTGGGAGAGCGTCAATTGTCCCTCCAATTGCAATGTCAGCGCGCTGATCAATTCAAGTCCCATGCCCGACAGATCGTCATTGTCACTTGAACCAACCCCGTCATCGCAAATCGTCAAAAGCCCGTCTGCGCCTGCCGGCTCCAACAGGACGTTGATCGTACCCGCTTGATCCCCCGGAAAGCCGTGGCGCAAGGCATTCGTTACGGCCTCAATGACGATCAGCGCGGCCGAAACCGCGTGATCGCCGGAGATCACACCCAGATTTGAATGACAGGAAACGAGGACTTTGGAGGACTGATAATTCGCTTGGACCTGAGCACAGAGCTCAGAAAACAAGCGGTCCGTATTCACAACGCCCTGCTCACTCTCATCAACTTCGTAAATGAGGCGCTGGACCAGCGCCAGAGCGCCCACCCGCAGCCGTGTTTGCGTCATGAGGCGGCGTGCCTCCGGGTCTGACAGCCGGGACGCCTGCAGGCTGACGATGCTGGTGATCATCTGCAGGTTGTTTTTCACCCGGTGGTTGACCTCCCGCGCCATGGCGTCCTTTGCGGTGAGTGCGCTGCGCAATGCCTGATCGCGCCGGTCAACCGAGCGGGCCATATCGTCCAGATCTCTACTCAGGCGCTGCAACTCAAGAGGCGCGGTCCGGAATGCGCCGCGATCTTCGTGATAACTGCCCTCTGCCAATTGCCGCACCCGCCGCCCTCCGTATCGCAGCCAACGGAGAACGAAGCGGTCAAGCGAGAGCCAAAGTACAG
>JBBATT010000341.1:0-2920 GCA_040398605.1 Chakrabartia sp. | reverse complement strand
GTCACCCGTAATCTCGGGCTCACCGTCGCAGACTCGACGGCGCTGCGTACAAAGATGCGTGAGGCTGGTGCCAGCTACAAGGTCGCTAAGAACCGACTCGCCAAGCTTGCTTCCCAGGACACCGCTTATGCCGGCATCAGCGATCTGCTGACCGGTCCGACGGGCCTTGCTTCCTCGATCGATCCGGTCGCGGCTGCAAAGATCGTCGTTGAATTCGCCAAGACGAACGACAAGCTCGAAATCGTCGGCGGATCCATGGGCGCGCAAGTCCTGGATGCAAATGGCATCAAGGCTCTGGCAACACTGCCGTCGCTTGATGAACTGCGCGCCAAGATCGTGGGCCTCGTACAGGCACCTGCGACCAAGGTCGTTCAGATCGTCCAAGCACCAGCAGGACAGCTCGCACGCGTATTTGGGGCTTATGCCGCCAAAGACGCTGCCTGATTTTGACACTTAACTGAAACTTATGCGGGCATGATGTCCCGCGCATTGGAGACTTAAAATGGCTGATTTGAACAAAATCGTTGATGACCTTTCGGCTCTGACCGTTCTGGAAGCTGCTGAACTTTCGAAGCTTCTTGAAGAAAAGTGGGGCGTTTCGGCTGCTGCTGCTGTGGCCGTTGCTGCACCGGCTGCCGGTGGCGCTGCTCCGGCTGCTGAAGAGCAGACCGAATTCGACGTCATCCTCGTCGGCGATGGCGGCAACAAGATCGCCGTCATCAAGGAAGTCCGCGCGATCACCGGTCTCGGCCTGACGGAAGCTAAGGCTCTCGTCGAGTCGGCGCCGAAGGCGATCAAGGAAGCCGTCAGCAAGGACGAAGCTGCCAAGGTCCAGGCCCAGCTCGTTGGTGCCGGTGCCCAGGTCGAAGTTAAGTAAACTTCGAACTTCGGTTTTAGATCAAGGGCGGTCCCGCAAGGGGCCGCCCTTTTTCGTTGCACCAAAGACGGCTAGATCTGCGTCATGATCGAACGTATCGCCCTCATCACCGGTGTTCAGGAAGAAGCCGACGCCTTCTGCCCGGATGCAACCACCCATCACAGCACGCACGCGGGCTTCAACGTCCGCCATGTGTCGCTCGGGCGTCGCTCGGTGGTGGTGGCCTGTTCAGGCGTGGGGAAGGTCAATGCGGCGACCGCAGCGACCCTTCTCGCCCATCTGCACGACGCCCAGTTGCTGATGGTCATCGGCACGGCGGGCAAAATCGGGGATCATGCCGGAGACTGCTTCTACATTCATGAAGCCGTTCAGAATGATTACGGCGCGCGACGCCCCGACGGCTTTGCCCATTATCGCGGCGGCAGCTGGCCAATTGGCCCCGCCGACACAACCCCGTTTCGCGCGATGGCGGCGGCGCAATGCGACCTCCCCCGCGCGCGGATTGCGACGGGCGATGCCTTTATCGAATGTCCGGACCATGCGCGCGATATGGCGGCGCAATTAGGTGCGACGTTGGTAGACATGGAGACAGCGGCCGTGGCCCAAGCGGCTGAACGGCTCGGCCTGCCCTGGATGGCCATCAAGGCGACGACTGACGATGCCAATGGCGAGAGCGCCGGAGATTTCTCCGTCAACCTCGCCCGTGCGGCACAGCGGGCGGCGGAGGCGGCGGAGGTGGTGCTCCGAGGCGCGCTGAGCTTTTAAGCACTCTCTGTCATTCCCGCGACAGCGGGAATCCAAGGCCCACGCCGCGCCGTCAGACCACGCCAGCTTTCGCGCCCTTTTTTCCTTCGCGGCCTTCGCGTGAAACAGCGCGTTCTGCGTTCACGCGAAGGCCGCGAAGAAGCAAAGATCGCGAAGAGGTTTTGGCCTCCGCTTTCGCGGGAATGACAGGAAGTGAGATTAAGCCACCCCCCGCACCTCAACCGGAACCCCGGACAGCGCCGCGTTGCCCGAGAGCGGGTCCATCGCGGTCTCATCCGTCAGGTCGTTGATGCTGACGCCCGCATGCGCCTGCGCGACGGCCATGCGGATACCGGGCAGGCTGTGCCCCCAACCATGCGGGATAGAGACGGTGCCGGGCATCATATCATCGGTGACTTCCACCTTCAGCTGAACCGAGCCGGTGCGCGAGCTGACCTCGGCCATGCCGCCATCGCCCAGATTGCGGGCGCGGGCGTCGTCGGGGTGGATCAACAATGTGCAACGGTCCGCCCCCTTCACCAGCCGCGCGCTGTTGTGGAGCCAGCTGTTGTTCGACCGCACATGCCGCCGCCCGATCAGGCGCAGATGCGTGCCCGATTGAGTGACCGGTTCTGCCGCCAGCCGATCCAGATCCCCCACAAACTCCTCGGGCGCGATGTCGATGGTCTTGTCGGGTGTCTTCAGCCGGTCAGGTAATTTGCCTGCGGTGAGCGGACCGAAGTCCATGCCGCTTGGATGCGCCTCCACCTCATTGAGAGACACGCCAAAAGGCCCTGCGCGCATCATCTGGTCGAGCATCTCGCGCGGGGTCGGCCCGTCTGCCTTATGGCCTGAAATCGCCCCGGCCAGCCCACGCAGGATTTCCCAATCAGCAAGGGTCTCGTCATCCTTTTCAAACAAAGGCGGCGAATATTTGGCGAAGCTGCGGATCGCGATGGGCAGAAGGAACAGGCCGTAATGATCCTTCTCCAGCGGCCCTGCAGGCGGCAATATGTAATGCGCCCGCCTGCTCGTCGCGTTCAGATACATGTCCACCGAGACCATTAGGTCGAGGCCCGCCAATGCCTTGTCCAGCCGCGTGCCATTGGGCGTGGAGAGCACAGGGTTGCCCGCCACGACAAACAGCGCCTTGATCTGGCCCTCGCCCGGCGTTTCCATTTCCTCGGCCATGGCAGACGACGGAAACTCCCCCAGAACCTCGCGGTGGCCGGAGACGCGCGAGCGGTGCTTGCCGATGCTGCCGGGGCCGAACAGGTGCAGCAGGTCCACCACCGGCGC
>JBBATT010000340.1:0-2927 GCA_040398605.1 Chakrabartia sp. | reverse complement strand
ACGACGACAGAGCGTATTCTTTACTACACCGGCAAGTCGTACAAGATCGGTGAAGTCCATGAAGGCACGGCCACCATGGACTGGATGGAACAGGAACAGGAACGCGGCATCACGATTACGTCGGCTGCCACGACCTGCGAATGGAAAGATCACCGGATCAACATCATTGATACGCCGGGCCACGTTGACTTCACGATTGAAGTTGAACGTTCGCTGCGCGTGCTCGATGGTGCCGTTGCTTGTTTTGACGGCGTTGCCGGCGTTGAGCCGCAGTCGGAAACAGTGTGGCGCCAGGCGGACAAGTACAAAGTTCCGCGGATGTGCTTCATCAACAAGCTGGACCGCACCGGCGCAAGCTTCGAATTTTGCGTGGATTCGATCATCGAGCGTCTGGGCGCGACCCCTGCGATCCTGTATCTGCCAATCGGCATCGAAAGCACCCTTAAGGGTCTCGTCGATCTGGTTGAGAACCGTGCAATCATCTGGAAGAACGAAGCGCTGGGCGCTGAATTCTTCTATGAAGAGATCCCGGCAGACATGGTCGACAAGGCCGCAGAGTATCGCGAAAAGCTGATCGAGCTTGCTGTTGAGCAGGACGACACCGCGATGGAAGCCTATCTCGACGGCAACATGCCCGACGTTCCGACGCTGAAGGCGTTGATCCGTAAGGGCACGCTGGCTCAGGCATTCGTTCCGGTCTGCTGTGGTTCTGCGTTTAAGAACAAGGGCGTTCAGCCGCTTCTCGACGCCGTCGTGGATTATCTCCCGTCGCCGCTCGACATTGAAGACGTGCAGGGCATCAACCCGGCCAATGACCAGCCAGACAGCCGTCCAACCGCCGACGACGCGCCGTTCAGCGCGCTTGCGTTCAAGATCATGAACGACCCGTTTGTCGGTTCGCTCACTTTCTGCCGCATCTATTCAGGCACGCTCACCAAGGGCACGTACCTGAACTCGGTGAAGGACAAGAAGGAAAAGGTCGGTCGTATGCTTCTGATGCATGCGAACGAGCGTGAAGACATTGATGTCGCCTATGCAGGGGACATTGTGGCGCTTGCCGGCATGAAGGAAACCACAACCGGTGACACGCTTTGCGACATGGCAAAGCCGATCATTCTGGAGCGTATGGAATTCCCAGAACCGGTTATCGAATTGTCGGTGGAACCGAAGACCAAGGCTGACCAGGAAAAGATGGGCCTCGCGCTCAATCGTCTGGCCGCTGAAGATCCTTCGTTCCGCGTCTCGACCGATCATGAATCCGGCCAGACGATCATCAAGGGCATGGGTGAACTTCACCTTGAAATTCTTGTTGACCGCATGAAGCGTGAATTCAAGGTGGAAGCCAATGTCGGCGCGCCACAGGTGGCCTACCGCGAATATCTCGGCAAGCCGGTGGACGTTGATTACACCCACAAGAAGCAGTCGGGTGGTACCGGTCAGTTCGGTCGCGTGAAGGTTAAGGTCACGCCGGGCGAACGTGGTTCGGGCATCATCTTTAAGGATGAAATCAAGGGCGGTAACATTCCGAAGGAATATATCCCCGCGATTGAAAAGGGCTTCCGTGAAACGGCTGAATCCGGCCAGCTCATCGGCTTCCCGATCATCGATTTTGAAATCCTGCTCTATGACGGCGCCTATCATGACGTCGACTCATCGGCGCTGGCGTTCGAAATCACCGGTCGTGCGGCGATGCGCGAAGTTGCGCAGAAGTCCGGCATCAAGCTGCTCGAACCAATCATGCGCGTTGAAGTTGTCACCCCGGAAGATTATCTGGGTGACGTGATCGGCGACATGAATTCCCGCCGTGGCCAGATCCAGGGTACCGACACACGCGGCAACGCACAGTCGGTCGAGGCAATGGTCCCGCTGGCGAACATGTTTGGCTACGTGAACCAGCTGCGTTCCTTCACGCAAGGCCGTGCGCAGTACTCGATGCAGTTCTCGCACTATGACGAAGTTCCTGCAAACGTGGCGGACGAGGTGAAGGCAAAGCTTGCCTGATCGTAAAAGACAGATTATGGCGCGCGCCTGTTTGGCAGGCGAGCGCCCGCAATCCGAAACTGTGAACCAATCGAAGAACGAGGGTTAGAACAATGGCTAAGGCTAAATTTGAGCGGAACAAGCCGCACTGCAACATCGGCACCATCGGTCACGTCGACCACGGCAAGACGTCGCTGACGGCTGCCATCTCGAAGATTCTGGCTGAAACCAATGGCGGTGTCGCTGTTGACTTCGCCAACATCGACAAGGCTCCTGAAGAGCGCGAGCGTGGCATCACGATCTCGACGGCACACGTCGAATATGAAACCGACGCACGTCACTACGCACACGTCGATTGCCCGGGCCACGCTGACTATGTGAAGAACATGATCACGGGTGCGGCGCAGATGGACGGCGGCATTCTCGTCGTTTCGGCGACCGACGGCCCAATGCCACAGACCCGTGAGCACATCCTGCTCGCCCGTCAGGTTGGCGTGCCGCAGCTCGTCGTGTTCATGAACAAGGTTGACCTTGTTGACGACGCCGAAATCCTCGAGCTCGTTGAAATGGAAATCCGCGAACTTCTTTCGAAGTACGACTTTGACGGCGACAACATCCCCGTCATCCAGGGTTCCGCAACCTGCGCACTCAATGGCGACAAGCCTGAAATCGGCCGCGATGCCGTTCTCAAGCTGATGGCTGCTGTTGACAGCTGGATCCCGCAGCCTGCTCGTCCGCTTGACCGTCCGTTCCTGATGCCGATCGAAGACGTGTTCTCGATCTCGGGTCGTGGTACGGTTGTTACCGGCCGCGTCGAAACCGGCGTTGTGAAGGTTGGCGAAGAAGTCGAAATCGTCGGTCTCAAGGACACCAAGAAGACCGTCGTCACCGGCGTTGAAATGTTCCGCAAGCTGCTCGATCAGGGTGAAGCTGGCGATAACATCGGC
>JBBATT010000339.1:0-2934 GCA_040398605.1 Chakrabartia sp. | reverse complement strand
GCCTACGCCGCCAAGACACGAAGCCTGTGCGCCGGCACGATCATCGGCTCCGGCACGGTCTCTAACCGCGGGGCTGATGGCGGCCCCGGCAAGCCCATCAGCGCCGGTGGGGTTGGTTATTCCTGTTTGGCTGAGGTGCGGACCGTGGAGACGATCCTGGGCGGAAAGGCGGAGACGCCGTTCCTCAAAAAGGGCGATACCGTCCGCATCTGGATGGAGGATGACAGGCACCATCCGATCTTTGGGGTAATTGAACAGACGGTGGGGTGAGCTCGACCTCTTCCCCTGCCATCGTCATGCTGAACTTGTTTCAGCATCCATGCCTCGCGATTGGGGCATTCTCGACCTTTGGCACTTATGCCAGCCTTCACGGCATGGATCCTGAAACAAGTTCAGCATGACGAACGATGACGGCCTAGGAGGGGACGACACCCTTCTCGCGCAACTCAGCCAAGTCCGCGTCACCATGCCCCAAGAACGCCCGCAGCACCGCCTCCGTATCTTGCCCCAGCATCGGCGGTTCCGTCCCTGCGTCGGGCATGGAGTCCGACAACCGCAGCGGACTGGCAATCGCCGGTCGTTTGCCTGCCATCGTCGCAAGACCCCGCGCCACGGACTGCGGATCATTGAGCGCCTGCCCGATATCGTTGATGGGCCCTGCTGGCACATTGACGGCGGTCAGCGCCACATCCCAATGCGCTGTCGTGTGCGTCTTCATGGCGGCGGCGAGTTGCGGAATGAGCGTGTCCCGGTTTTCGACGCGGGCGGAATTGGTTTTGTAGCGCGGGTCCTCTGCCATTGACGCGAGGCCCAACGCACCCACGAAATGGGCGAACTGCCCATCATTGCCAACCGCGACGATCATATGGCCGTCCGCCGTTTCAAAGACCTGATAGGGCACGACGCTCGAGTGCGCATTGCCCATGCGTTTGGGGGCTGTGCCTGTCACCCGCTGGTTCATGCCGATATTGGCAAGCGTGGAGACCGCGACATCGAGCAACGCCATGTCAATGAACTGGCCCCGCCCTGTTGCATGACGCTGATTGAGCGCGGCCAGCACCGCAATGCAGGCATGAAGCCCCGTCATCACATCGACGAGCGCCACGCCCACCTTTTGCGGTTCACCCGCCGGATCGCCGGTGATGCTCATCAGGCCGGACATGCCCTGCACCATCAGGTCATAGCCCGGCTGATGCGCGCGCGGACCCGAATGGCCAAAACCGGTGATTGAGCAATAAACCAGGCGCGGGTTCGCGGCTTTCAGGCTCAGATAATCGAGGCCGTATTTCTCCAGCCCGCCGACCTTGAAGTTTTCAACCAAAACATCGCACTTGGACGCCATTTCGCGGATCAGCGCCTGACCCTCCGGCTTGGAGATATCGATCGCCACGCTCTTCTTGTTGCGGTTGGCAGAGAGGTAATAAGCGGAAAGCCGATCCTCCCCCTCACCATGCCAGGGTGGGCCCCAGCCGCGCGTGTCATCGCCCTTGCCCGGCTGTTCGATCTTGATGATTTCCGCCCCCAGATCGCCGAGCATCTGGGTGCACCAAGGCCCTGCCAGCACCCGCGAGAGATCGAGCACCCGGATGCCGGAAAGGGCCTTGGTCATGGATTAGTCCTGATTTGCGTAAATCTTGGCGAGATCGAACAAGTAATCGCGCCCTTCATACAGCGCCTGCACGGACATCCGCTCATTCAGGCCGTGGACGCCGCTGCCTTCCAACTGTTGGAAGATGCCGGGCATGCCATAGGTCGGAATGCCGGCCAGCGACAAATAGGGGGCATCGGTGCCACCCGTCGACATAACAGGAATCATCGGCACACCGGGGAAGTGCTTGGCGGCCAGCTTTTCAGCAGGGCCGAACACCTTGGGCGACAGCGGCGGCGGCACGGCCATCGGGCGGATCGGTTCAATCTTTGTGACCGAGACCGAGGGATCACCAATGACGCGGTCCAGTTCGGCCTTCACGACATCGACAGAAACGCCCGGGAAGATACGGCAGTTGACGACGGCGCGCGCGCGCTGCGGCAGCGCATTCATTGCGTGGCCCGCATCCAGCATCGTGGCCACGCACGTTGTGCGCAGCATCGAATGGAAGCTCGCATCCTTCGACACGATGGCATCGGCTGCCTTGTCTTCGGGATTGGCGAGGACTGCCGTCAACGCCGAACCCATTTCGCCGCCGGTCAGTTCGGCCGTGCGCTTGAAGAAGGTCTTCGTTGTGTCGCTGAACTGGATCGGGAATTCATACTGGCCGACCTTAGTCACAGCTGCTGTCAGCGAATAGATCGCATTATCGGGCCGCGGAACCGAGCTGTGTCCGCCGGGGTTGGTCGTTTCCAAGCGGTAGTTCTGGACGGTCTTTTCTCCGACCTGCATCGACAGCGAGACCTTTTTGCCCGACTTGTCGAGCCGTCCGCCGCCGCCTTCGTTAAGAGCGAATTCTGCAGCGATCAGCTCTGGCTTATTGGTCGCCAGCCATTCCGCGCCGTTAAACGCACCCACTGACTCTTCGCCGCAGGTGAGCGCGAGCTTTACTGTCCGCTTGGGCTTGAAGCCTTCTTTCTTGAAGCGGATCATGGCGTCCGTCCAGATCGCCGCCTGCGACTTATCATCGGCCGCACCGCGCGCGTAGAAATAGCCGCCTTCTTCAATCAGCGTAAAGGGATCACGCACCCAATCCGCACGGCGTGCTTCGACAACGTCGATATGCGCCAGCAGCAGGATCGGCTTTGCTTTCTTCGATGTCCCCTTGAGCACCGCGACCAGACCACCGTCCTTGGGCTTTTCCGGCGTTGCAAACAGCGTGATGTCACTGTCCGCATATCCCGCCGCCTTGAGGCGAGCCGCCATCCGTTCGGACGCCAGCGTGCAGCTGCCTTCGGACTGGGTCGTGTTGGTTTCGACGAGTTCCTTATACAGATCCCGGAAAG
>JBBATT010000338.1:0-2940 GCA_040398605.1 Chakrabartia sp. | reverse complement strand
TGGTGACCCCTACGGGAATCGAACCCGTGTTTCAGCCGTGAAAGGGCCGCGTCCTAACCGCTAGACGAAGGGGCCATCAGTGATGGAGCCGCGCCATTAGGGATTCGGACGTCAGGCGTCAACACCTCAATCACACCATGTGGCATCATCGATGTGGAGTTCTGCGCTCGCGCGTCCGCCCCAGTCATCCACCTTGGCACGGCCTGCCACCCAAAGGCGGCGTCCACGCTCGCCATGCAAGATGGCTTGCCCCAGTTCCGTCTCTGCCTGACGGAAGGCGACCGTCTTTAAAGATCGGCCATCTTCCCCTGCCATGATTGCGCGAACATGGTCCTTGCCAACGACATCGGCCTTCACCACGCGCATGGGGCCTGCAGCGATGCGCGGCGCGGGCCAGCCCATGCCATAAGGCCCAGCCTCCTCCAGAGCGTCTGCCAGAGCAGGCGTCACGCCACCTGGGGCCACCACTGCATCGATCAGCAGCGCACGGCTCTCACTGGCCTTAGCAACATCGCTGGCAAGCCGTTCATCAAGGAATTCCGCAAAGGCGTCGACCTTGTCCTTGGCGACGGTCAGCCCAGCCGCCATGGCATGGCCACCGCCCGCAACGAGCAAGCCCATATCTTTAGCCGCCAGCACCGCCGCCCCAAGGTCCACGCCCGAAATCGACCGACCGGAGCCCTTGCCCGTCCCGTCCGCGTCTACCGCGATCACGATGGCCGGTCGGCCCAGCTTTTCCTTCAGGCGTCCGGCGACAATCCCGATGACGCCCGGATGCCAGCCGTCGCCCGAAACAACGACGACCGCGCGGTTGCCCTGCGCGCCCGTGAGCGTGTCGGCCTCCTCCTGCACCGACGCCTCAATGGTGCGACGTTCGGTGTTGAGCAGATCGAGCTCGGCCGCAATGTCTGCGGCTTCGGCTGGGTCTTCGGTGGTCAACAGCCGCACGCCAAGGTCCGACTTGCCGACCCGCCCGCCTGCATTGATGCGCGGGCCAAGGGCAAAGCCGAGATCAGAACAGATGGGCGCTCGTGCAAGGCGTGAGGCGGTGATGAGCGCATCCAGCCCGACATTGCGGCGGTTGGCCATAATCTTGATGCCCTGCGCCACGAACGCGCGGTTCAGCCCGCGCAGCTGCGCCACGTCCGCCACGGTGCCCAGCGCGACAATATCGAGGAGCTCGAGCAGCTTCGGCTCCTCCCGCGTCGCGAACCAGCCCCGCCCACGCAGCACACGGACGAGAGCGGCCGCCAGCAGCCATGCCACGCCGACAGCCGCGAGATGGCCGTGCACGGCCCCCTCTTCCTCATCCAGCCGGTTCGGATTGACGAGCGCGTGCGCGATGGGAAGGACGGCGGCGCATTTATGGTGATCGACAACGATGACATCGAGGCCCGCGGCCTTGGCCATTGCCAGCGCCTCAAAGGCCTGCGCCCCGCAATCCACCGTGACGACGAGAGTCGATCCGCCTGCGGCCAGTTGCACCAAGGCATCTCCTGAAGGCCCGTAACCCTCCAGCAGACGGTCCGGAATATAATAGCCAGCCTCTAGCCCCAATTGGCGCAACAGACGGATGAGGAGTGCAGCAGAGGTCGCACCATCAACGTCATAGTCACCGAAGATCGTGACAGTCTCGCCCGAGGTCACAGCATCGGCCAGCCGTTCCGCCGCGGTGTCCATATCGCGGAAGATGGAGGGGTCCGGCATGAAAGCGCGGATCGTGGGGGTGCGGTAGGCGTCCAGATCCTCAAAGGGGCAACCGCGCGCGAGGAGCAGCTGCGTGACGAGATCATCCACCTCGCCCGCCGCCCCGCGCCAGCGCCAGGCCTGTCCGGTGATTGATCGTTCAAAGACTGAAGGAAGTGTCATCCCACCAGCGCATAGCCGCTTCGCCCAAAGCCCGGCAAGGGAAAGCCGCTAGCGTGGCGGCGGTGGTGGCTCGCTGGGGGCGGGATTGCTGGGCTGAACCGAAACTCCATCCTTGTTGATCTTCACATCCACGCTGACGCCGCCAATCTCGGTGCTGAGCCGCGCTGAGGGTTCTGCGCCAAGATCAATATCGGCATCGCGAATGTCGAGGGGCGGCAGCGCCTCCATGATGTCATTGCCAAGCGGGGTATCCGGCAGTTCCTCTTCCTTGGGTGCCGCTTCGACGCGCGCGCCGGCCACGGCCTGCGACATAAAGTCGCGCCAGATGCGCGCGGGTAGCCCGCCGCCATGGATGCCGCGCAGAGGCTGGTTATCATCACGCCCGATCCAGACCCCCACAACGAGATCGCCCGCAAAGCCAACGAACAGGGCATCGCGATTGTCCTGCGTGGTGCCCGTCTTGCCATAAGCCGCCACGGCAAGGTTCGCTGCGCGCGCTGTGCCGCCGTTGATGGGCGCAGAGAGCAGGTCGAGCATCTCCTGATGCACTTTACCACCTAGGCTGCGCTGTGGGCTCCACAGGCGCGCAAGGATGCCTGGCGCGTCTTTGGGCAAGGCATGCGGGTCAACTGGATAGCTGTTCGCCGCAATCGCCGCATAGGCCGAGGTCAGCTCCAGCAGCGTGACACCCGATGTGCCGAGGGCGAGGCTGGGGTCGGCGGCCAGCGGACTGCGAATGCCAAGGTCGCGCGCGGCCTGAAGAACTGCCTTGTCGCCCAGTTTTTCATAAAGGCGGACCGCTGCAACATTGCTCGATTTGGCAAAGGCCTGCTTGAGCGAAATCTCGCCGCGATAGCTGCCATCAGCGTTTTTGGGGCGATAGGCTCCTTGCGTGAACGGCGTGTCGGAAACGGTCGTGTCCGGTGTCATCCCGGCGCGCATGGCCGCCAGATAGACGAACAGCTTGAAGGTCGATCCCGGCTGACGTCGCGCCTGTGTGGCGCGGTTGAAGGTCGACTGCTTATAGCTCTTGCCGCCGATCATTGCGACGACCTCACCATTGGGCCGCAT
>JBBATT010000337.1:0-2949 GCA_040398605.1 Chakrabartia sp. | reverse complement strand
TTCACGTCCGGCACCGGCATAGCCTTGCGGCACCTTGGCGATCACGTTCTGCTCAAACCAAGCAAAGGGACGTTCCATCGCCAGTTGATTAACGGCCGTCGGCGCGCGACGCGTATCAACGGGGCCGCCCATCATCGTCAGCGTCTTGGGCCGGCACGTATGCTTGTCAGCCGACATCAAAGCGACAGCGGCGTAAACAGGCACCGAGGGCTGACAGACGGCGAGCACATGTGCCCCGGGCCCAATTTCTTCCAGAAACGCGATGACATAATCCATATAATCATCGAGGTCGAAGCTACCGTCCGACAGCGGCACTGCGCGCGCATCATGCCAATCGGTGATGTAGACATCATGGCCCGGAAGCATCCGCTCCACCGTGCCGCGCAAAAGCGTTGCAAAGTGGCCAGACATCGGTGCCACGATCAGCAGCTTGGGGTCGCCTTCGCGCCCGTCGCGGACGAACCGCTTCAACTGACCAAAGGGTTTGCGCAGAACGATCTCTTCGGTGACGGCCACGTCCTTGCCATCGATGATCGTGTGATCAAGATCGAACGCAGGCTTGCCGCGCGGGGCCGCCGCATGGGCGAACACCTCAAGCGCGGCCGAAAACATGGGCCCGCCGCCCAAATAGCCCATCGGGTTGGACGGATTGCCAAGCCATTCTGCCGTGGCGGACGCCCAAGCGCTCGCCCCCGCCAACCAAGCCTTCTGCATTTCAAAAGCACTGTAGAGCATATGTTTCCTTTGCACCTTCCAATCTTGCCGCAGATGGCGCCATTGTGCAATGCACAATAAATCCACAAGACATTGAGCACGTCCCTTGTCACTGCTAGGCGCGGTGCATGACAGACACTGCCCCACAGGCTCCCGCCACACGCTCCATCGGCAATTTAGGCATGGTTTGGGGCTATGCCTCCAAATATCCGCACATCATTGCAGGCGCTATTACCGCTCTGATTGTTGCGGCAGCAGCCACGCTCGCCATTCCAAATGGCTTCCGCCTCGTGATCGACAAGGGCTTCAGCCAGTCGGGCGGGGATATCAGTCGGTGGTTCGAATATCTGCTGGGCATCGTGTCCATTCTCGCACTGGCGACGGCTGCACGCTTCTATTTCGTGTCTTGGCTCGGGGAACGCGTCGTTGCCGATCTGCGTTCTGCGGTCGTCAACAATCTCCTGCGCCTGTCTCCCAGCTATTTTGAACTCAACCGTCCGGCAGAAGTCGCCTCGCGGTTGACGGCTGACACGACACTGATTGAGCAGGTTGTCGGAACGACTGCATCTGTGGCCTTGCGCAACTTTGTGCTGGCTATCGGAGGCATTGGCTACCTCTTCTCCATCGCGCCACGACTGACGGCGATGCTTCTGATTGGCATCCCACTGGTCCTCGGCCCCATTCTCTTCATGGGTCGACGCCTGCGCGACATGTCAAAAAGCAGTCAGGACCGGATTGCCGATGTGGGCGTCATCGTGGACGAAGTGCTGGGTGCGATGAAAATCGTGCAGGCATTCGGACAAGAAGGGCGCGAAGGTCAGCGGTTCTCGGATGCCGTTGAGAACGCGTTCGGCACCGCACGGCGTCGCATTCGTATCCGTGCCCTGCTGACGGCTATCATGATCTTCATGATGTTCGGCGCTATTACCATGGTGATGTGGCAGGGTGCGCTTGACGTGCAGTCCGGGCGCATGACCGGAGGGGCTATTGCGGCGTTCGTCATCACCGGCGGGCTGGTTGCAGGCAGCTTTGCCGCTTTAACCGAAGTCTTCGGGGATCTGATCCGCGCATCCGGTGCAGCCCAACGTCTTTCGGAACTCCTCTCAGAACAACCCGGCATCGCCGCCCCCGCCAATCCCGTGCGCCTACCGCAGCCGCCGCTTGGCAGCGTCGCCTTTGAAAATGTGACCTTCCGCTATCCGACGCGACTGGAAGTCAGCGCGCTGAAAGACTTTTCCCTGTCGATCGCGCCGGGCGAGACCGTTGCGGTTGTCGGGCCATCAGGCGCCGGTAAGTCGACTCTGTTCCAGCTGGTCCAGCGCTTCTATGATCCGGACGCCGGCACCATCCGCGTCGATGGCGTCGCCTTGCCAGATGCAGACCCCGCCGATGTGCGTGGGCGCATTGCGATGGTCCCACAGGAAACGGTGATTTTCGCCGCCAGCGCGCGAGACAACCTCCGCTATGGCCGCTGGGATGCGAGTGATGACATGCTGTGGGCCGCGGCCGAAGCTGCCAACGCCGCAGAGTTCCTCCACAAGCTGCCCGAAGGCCTCGACACCTATATGGGTGAAGGCGGCGCGCGCCTTTCCGGAGGGCAGCGTCAAAGGCTGGTCATTGCCCGGGCCATCCTGCGCGACGCGCCTATCTTGTTGCTCGATGAAGCCACCTCCGCATTGGACGCGGAATCAGAACGACTGGTGCAAGACGCGCTGGACAAGCTGATGGCCGATCGCACGACCATCGTCATCGCCCACCGCTTGGCCACCGTTCGCGCAGCCGACCGTATCGTGGTGATGGACGATGGCCGCATTGTTGAAGAAGGCCGCCATGACACGCTGGTCAAAATGGGCGGGCTCTATGCCCGCCTCGCTAAGTTACAGTTCGACAGTTAACCGCGTCGGTCAGGCTGCTTCAGCTTCAACGAAACCGGGCCAACCCTTCATGTAATCGACAAAGGCCGTGCTCAGGCCTTCGTCGCGTAAGTGCTGCGCCGTCACGGGGAGTGACGGCGACACATAGCCCCCATCCAGACGGATCCGCTCTGGAAAGTCATGGCGCAAGATTGCGGCGCGGCCGATAAGGGCGAAGTCGCAACCCGCTTCGAGAACATCCAGAGCCGTCTTGGCCGACATGATTTTGCCCGCCACGCCGAGCCGCACATTCCCGCGCGGAAGATCTGTGAAATAGCTCATCAGCGTCCGGCCCTGATGCTCTTCTTCAACCGGCTCCTTC